>CALKZS010000161.1 GCA_938002835.1 uncultured Dokdonia sp.
TTACAGAAGATACTATCGATGAGGAAGATGAGATATTCACAGTAGATGGAGAAGTAACAAGCGGTAATACAGCTAATACAGATCCAAGTGGAGAAGTAACAATCCTAGATAATGATACACCACCAACAGTAGTAATTGGGGATGTAGTAGTAGATGAAGGAGCAGGGACAGCGACAGTACCAGTAACATTAAGTAACCCAAGTGATGAGGATACTGTTATTGAGATCGTACAGACTAATGGAACTGCAGGCGATGATGATTATACAGAGACAATAGTAACTGTAGTGATTCCAGCAGGAGAGACAACAGGAGAGGTAGTGATTCCAATTACAGAGGATGATATTGCTGAGGAAGATGAGATATTCACAGTAGATGGAGAAGTAACAAGCGGTAATACAGCTAATACAGATCCAAGTGGAGAAGTAACAATCCTAGATAATGATGATGTAGCTACAATGCCAAATCTTGATTTAGAAAAAGTTGGAGAATACGTAGATGTTAATGGTAATGGTATAGTAGATCTTGGAGATGTAATAAATTATACATTGACAGTTACTAATAATGGAGATGTGACATTATTTAATGTTACTGTTACAGATCCACTTATAACTATAACTGGAAACTCTGTAGCAACTCTTGAAGTTAGTGATTCAGCTATCTTTACAGGAACATATACTTTGACTCAAGATGATATTGATACAGGTAGTGTAACTAATGTAGCAATGACTCAAGGTGAAGATGCTGATGGTAATCCAGTAACAGATGTTTCTGATGATCCAACAGACACTACAAATGTTGATACTGATGGTGATGGTGATTTTGAAGATCCAACAATAACAGTATTAGAACAAAATCCTGAATTAAATGTTATTAAAACAGGAGTATATAGTGATACAAATGGTGATGGTTTTGCAAATGCTGGAGATCAGATAGCATATGAGTTTGTAATAACAAACACAGGTAATGTAACATTATTTGATGTAATTGTAACTGATGAACTTGTAACAGTTGTTGGAGATGCAGTAACATTATTCCCTGGTGAGTCTGCTATATTTACAGCAGTATATACAATAACAGCTCAAGATGTTGCAGATGGAGAAGTGATTAATGTTGCACTAGGTGTCGGTGAAACTATCGATGGAATTGAAGTAACAGATGAATCTGATGATCCTACTGATACAACAACAGATGATAATGATCCAACAGTAACTGTTCTTAACGAAGATTCTGGACTTATATTTAATAATGGTATATCTATTTCTTCTACTGTAGGAAATGATGTATTTGTAATTGAAGGAATTGAAAACTTCCCAAATAATGAATTACGTATCTTTAATAGATGGGGAGTAGAAGTCTTTAATGCAGAAGGATATGGTTCTAATGGAGTTGAATTTAGAGGAATATCTAACGGAAGAGTTACAATTTCTGAAGATGAATTCTTACCAGTTGGAACATACTATTGGATTTTAGAATATGTTAATCAATCTGGGTCAACTATCCAAAACGCAGGATACATTTATATAACTAGATAAATTATTTAAAATCTCACGTCTACTAAATATAGTAGACGTGAGCTTTAATAACAATGTTTATGAAAAACAAATATTTTATACTAAGCTTGTTGGCTATCGCATTTGCCTCTACATTTCAAGTAAAAGCTCAGCAAGACCCTCAGTACACACAGTATATGTATAATACTGTTGCTATAAATCCTGCATATGCAGGTAATAGAGGCGTTACTAGTATTGTAGGACTACACAGAAGTCAATGGGTAGGTTTAGATGGTGCACCAAGAACACAGAGTTTAAGTATCCATTCTCCTATAGGGGAAGGAAAAGTAGGTCTAGGACTTTCTGTTGTTAATGATGCATTAGGACCAGCTCAAGAAACTTATATAGGAGTAGATTTTAGCTATACAATCAATACTTCAGATGAAGGTAGATTAAGTTTTGGGTTAAAAGGAGGAGGTCACATTCTTGATGTAGACTTTACTCAATTAACTCTTTTTGATAACACAGATCCTCGTTTTAGTCAAAATATAGATAACAAATTTTCTCCAATAATTGGAGCAGGTTTATATTATCATACAGATAGATTTTATGCAGGTCTTAGTGCTCCAAACTTAATTCAAACAGAACATTTTGAAGATAGTAACAACACTAACGGTGAAAGTTTTGTCGCAAAAGAACGTATCAACTATTATGGTATCTTAGGATATACATTTGATATTTCTGATCAAGTTAAATTTAAGCCTAGTACTCTAGTTAAGCTCGTTAGTGGAGCTCCTTTACAAGTTGATCTTACAGCAAATTTTTTAATTAGAGAAAAGTTACATTTAGGTGCTGCATATAGATGGAGTGCTGCTTTTAGTGGTTTAGTAGGGTTCCAAGTATCAGATAGTATGCTTATAGGTCTTGCTTATGATCGTGAAAGTACAGATTTAGGTAATACAGTGTATAACGATGGTAGTTTTGAAGTGTTTTTACGCTTTGAGTTATTTAATAAATATGATAGAATACTAACACCTAGATTCTTTTAATAAAACCTAGTGATAATTATTCTTTAATAATAAGTTGTTTATATGAAAAATAAAATATTTTTTTCTTTACTATTAGTTTTATTGAGTACTTCTGTTTTTGCACAAGAAGCACAGATTGAAAGAGCTGATAAAAAGTTTGATAAGCTTGCTTATGTAGATGCACGTGAAATCTACCTTAAAGTTGCAGAAAAAGGACATAAATCTGCAGATTTATATCAAAAAATAGCAGATAGTTATTATTTCAATGGAGACTATGAAAGTGCAGAAAAATGGTATAAAAACCTATTTGAAAATTATCCTGATGAAGCTGAAGCAGAATACTATTTTAGATATGCTCAAACGTTGAGAGCATTAAAAAATTATGAAAGCGCAGACGAAATGATGGCTAAGTTTAATACTATCAATGGGTCAGATTTAAGAGCAGAGCTTTTTAATAATGAAAGAGACTATCTAAAAAACATAGAGTATAAAAAGAGTATCTATGAAATAGAAGATATTCGTAAGATAAATTCTAGATATTCAGATTTTGCACCTACAGAATATGAAGGTAAATTAATATTTGCTTCATCAAGAGATACAGGAGGAGTAACTAAAAATGTCCATAAGTGGAATAATGAACCATTCTTTGATTTATATCAATCTAATATTGGTGAAACTGCAAATCAATATTCTACTCCTAATGATTTTAGTAAATCTTTAAATTCAAAATTTCACGAAAGTACAACTACATTTACTAAAGATGGTAATACAGTATACTTTACAAGAAATAATTACAATAAAGGAAATTACAGGAAATCTAAAAATGGGACTAATAAACTTAAGATTTATAAATCTCGTAAAGTAGATGGAATATGGCAAACTCCAACTGAGATGCCTTTTAATAGCGATGAATATTCTACAGCACATCCTGCTTTAAACGAGGATAATACAAAATTATATTTTGCATCTGATATGGAAGGAACTATTGGTCTTTCTGATATATGGGTAGTAGATGTAGATGAGACTGACAATGTAGGAACACCTGTAAATTTAGGAGCTCCTATTAACACACAAGGAAGGGAAACTTTTCCTTTTATGAGTAGTGAAGGTATTCTTTATATAGCATCAGATGGTCATCCAGGTTTAGGAGGATTGGATATTTATGCAACCGCAGGAAATGAAATAGAAAACCTTGGAGAACCTATTAATAGTTCTTATGATGACTTTACATTTATAGTTAATGATTCTACAAGAGTTGGGTATTTTGCATCAAATAGAAAAAGAGGTTTAGGAAGTGATGATATCTACAGGTTCTTAAAAACTGAAGTTCCTTGTGATTTTACACTTGTAGGAACAGTAAAAGATAAAGATTCTCAACAACCTATTCCAGAAGCAACAGTAACATTATTAGATTCCGAAGGAAAAGTACTAGAAACTACTATAGCAGATACTGCTGGTAAATATTCATTTACAAATGTAGCTTGTGAATCTCAATTTATAATTCGTGGAGCTAAAGAAACTTATAGTAGTGCAGAAGTATATACAACTACAGGTGACAAAACAGGAACAGCTGTAAACGACTTAGAGCTAGATCTAGTTCAAAAACCAATTACACCTGGAGATGATCTAACAGATATATTAGAACTTAATCCTATTTATTTTGATTTTGATAAGTCTAATATACGTCCAGATGCTGCACTTGAGCTAGAAAAAGTAATAGCAGTAATGACTAAGTATCCTACAATGGTTATAGATGCTAGATCTCACACTGATAGTCGTGGTAATGATGCATATAACTTAAGTCTTTCAGATAGAAGAGCTAAATCTACAGTAGCATATATTATTTCTCAAGGAATAGATGCTAGTAGAATATCAGGAGATGGTTACGGAGAGAAACAGTTAGTTAATAACTGTGGTAACGATGCAAATTGTTCTGAAGTAGATCATCAGCTTAATAGACGATCTGAGTTTATTGTTATAAAATACTAGAATAGCATTAACATAATTATAAAGCCTCCTTATCAATTTAGATAAGGAGGCTTTTTTTATGCTTTCGCGAAAGCGTATTTAGAATGTCACAGAAAAATGATCATAGTTATTTACTACCTGGACAATAAATAATACGATAAAGATAACAGAGACAACAAACTTCATAAAAGTAGAAGCTAGAAAGCCTAATAGAGATCCTAAAGCAGCTTTAAAAGCTTGTTTAGTATTTGATTTGTTAAATACAAGTTCGCCCACGAGAGCACCTACAAATGGCCCTATTAAAATACCTAAAGGAATAGGCGCAAAAATTCCTACAATAAGTCCTATAGTTGTACCTATAGCACCAGCTCTACTACCCCCAAAACGTTTTGTGCCTACTGCAGGAATTACATAATCTAGCACTGCAATAATAATAGCAACTAAAAGTGTGATACCTAAAAAAAACCACCCCACAGGTTGAATACTTGTAAAATAAAGCATTAAAAGACCAAACCAGCCTAGCGTAGGGCCAGGCAATACAGGTAAAAAACTACCTATAAGACCTATAATTAGAAGTATAAAACCCAAGCATATAAGAAGTATATCCATAGTGTAATTTAATTAATAAGACGCAAAAAACATAAAATGTTACATTTTTTAAACTAAAAAAATAGTTTAAACTAATTTTTTAGTTATATTTGAAGCATCATTTATATTTTAAACTCATTTTATGAAGCAACTTACTAAGGCAGAAGAAGAAGTAATGCAATTACTTTGGGAGCAAAAAAAAGCAAATGTTGCTACACTCATTGCTCAAATACCAGAACCTAAACCTGCATACAATACTATTTCTACGATTATAAGAATACTTGAAAATAAAAAATTTGTAGGTCACAAGAAAGAAGGTAGAGGATATATTTACTATCCTCTTATTTCAAAAGAGGTGTACTCTAATGCTTCTATGCACAAAATGATGAATAATTATTTTAATGGCAGTTTTAAAAGTATGGTGAGTTTTTTTGTAAAAAAGAATGATCTGGATATAAATGAATTAGAATCTATTCTCAAGGAGATTAATAAAAAAGAGTAATGATGGTAACATATAGTATTCAAGTAATTTGTTTTCAAGCCATTTTTATGGCTGCATATTATCTATTATTAAGAAAAGAAACCTTTTTTACATATAATAGAATTTATTTGTTAGTCACATTGTGCATTTCGTTTGTAGTTCCGTTTTTAAAAATACCATTTTTGCAAACCAGCACTTCTGCGATTTCATTAAGAACATTATTGCCAGAAATAATTATAGGTACTCCAGAGGTAGCAAATGATATATCAAAAGCTGGTGTAGAAACAACACAAGCTTTTGATATACCGTTGCTTCTCATTTATATTACTGGTATAATAATAAGCCTCATTATTTTAAGTATTAAAATATATAAAATCTCAAAACTATATACATATAGAAAAAAGGGAGAAAAAGTTGTTGAAATACCAAATTCAAATGTTGCTTTCGCCCTATTTAATCACATATTTATAGGAGCAAATATAGATGCGCTTTCGCGAAAACAAATACTCAACCACGAGCACATACACCTAAAGCAAAAACATACTTGGGATCTTGTATTACTAGAAATATTGAGAGTAGTAATGTGGTTTAATCCATTAGTATACATTTTTCAAAATCAATTAAGTGTAATACACGAGTATCTAGCAGATCAAAAAGCAATACATACTACCACAAAAAAAGTATATTATGAAGAGCTACTCAATGCCAGTTTTGGCTCAAAAAATATCTCCTTTACAAATACATTTTTCAATCATTCATTAATCAAAAAACGAATTATTATGTTACAAAAATCAAAATCTAAAAAGACAGCATTGATAAAGTATACATTCTTTATTCCATTGCTATTAGCGATGTTATTATATGTCTCGTGTAGTGAGGATAATACATCATTAGTTTCAGAAGAACAATCTATCGAGCAACAAATAGAAGAGTTAAGAGCTCGTATAAGTAATAGAGATAATATTACACAAGAAGAATATGATAAGTTTGTAGAATTTTCAAAAGAAGTAATTGATAAGACAACATCTGTTAAAAAAGTATACACCAGTAATACTGATGAAAGTAAAGAATTACTAATGACAAAAGAGGTTGTTCTTGATAGTGATGGAAATGTTCCTTTTGCAGTAATAGATGAAGTGCCAGTATTTCCAGGATGTGAATCACTTGCAACAAATGAAGAGCGTAAAGAATGTATGTCTCAAAGAATCTCAAAATTTGTCAATAGAAACTTTAATACTGGATTAGGAAAAGAATTAAACCTTACAGATGTAAATAGAATATTTGTTTCTTTTGAGATTGATAAAAACGGATTAATCACAAATTTAAGATCTCGATCACCGCATCCAGATCTAGGTAATGAAGCAGAACGTGTGATAAAACTATTACCTAAAATGTTACCTGGAAAACAAGATGGAAAGCCTGTAAATGTTTTATATGCTTTACCTATAACTTTTAAAATTGCAGAGTAAATCATTTAAAAAACCAGTTATGACTTTATTAAAATCAAAATATACATTTATTCTTTCACTCGTTTTGGGAATGATATTTTATGTTTCTTGTTCTGATAACAATATACAAGAGGAAAAAGAACAGAAAACTGAAATAATAGATCGCATAGATGATCTTACAGATGCCATTAAGAAAAAAGAAAATCTAAGTGATGATGAAATAACAGCACTAGAGCTTCTTTCTATGTCTACAGGAGAAAAAAATAAAAGATATGTATCTACAAATGAGTATTTAAAAGAATCTGCAAATAGCAAGGGTAAAAATTATAAAACTCTAAGAAGTTTTAAAGAAGAAGAAAAGTATATAGAATTTGATGATGCTCACGGTATACCTTTTGAACAACTAGAGAAAGCTCCTATTTTTCCAAGTTGTGATGTAAAAGCAACCGCAGATGAACTAAAAACTTGCTTTTCAAATGAAATATCAAATTATTTTAATAAAGAATTTGATATAAATGTTACAAATAAAACTAATTTAACAGGAGAGAATAGAATTTTTGCTACGTTTATTATAGGTAAAAACGGAAAAGTTCAAAATATTAGAGCTAGGGCAGAACACATAGTTCTACAGAACGAAGCAACACGGGTTATTGCTAGTCTACCTAAGATGGTTGCTGGTCAAAAAAATGGTGAAGATGTAGATGTGTACTACACACTTCCTATAACTTTTTAAATTAAAGATTAAATTATTTAAAAACCAGTTGGTAGCCATTTTGACGACCAGCCAGAGCAATATAATGATCTTACGATTTACAGAATCTCGACGGAGAGAAAAATGTAAATTGACTCTAAAATGGTAGAAAATTGGATGCCAAGAGGTTTAAAAAAGCGCAAAATAATCCGCTTCCCGAATTACGAAGACCTTAAAGATGTATAGTTTTACAACTAACTAACCGTTAAAAAACAATAACGATTAAAAATGTATTTTTTTCACTAGCGTCAATGCTATTAGAAACTGTTACTTTTGCAAATAAATCTATCTAAAAGACATTAGAAACTATTAAAATAACAAATTATTTTAATAGAGAATTTGATATAACTGTTACAAATAAAGCTAATTTGACAGGTGTAAATAGAATATTTGTATCTTTTGAGATTGATAAAAACGAATTAATCACAAATTTAAGATCTCGATCACCGCATCCAGATCTAGGTAATGAAGCAGAACGTGTGATAAAATTATTACCTAAAATGTTACCTGGAAAACAAGACGGAAAGCCTGTAAATGTTTTATATGCTTTACCTATCACCTTTAGAGTAGTAGATTAATCTATGAAATACTACATTCTTTTACTATGTATGTGTATTCAATATATAGCTGGAGCACAATCTCCAGCTATTACAGTTGGAGATAGTTTATATGCTATGGGTAATTATGCGCAAGCAATACAACAATATGAGCTTATAAAAAATAAAGATGCAAAGACGCTGTTTAAACTAGCTAGAGCATATAAAGGGAAAGGACTAAAAAGTAAAGCAATTACCTATTATAAAAAGTCTTTAGAAAAAGATGAAAACCAGTCTATTGCTCAAACAGAATATGGTAGATTACTATTATCCAGCTCGCGATTTTCGGTAGCAGATACTGTTTTTAGAGATCTCATTAAAAAATATCCCAATAATCCAGAATATTATTATCTATTAGGAAGAACACTTAAATATAAAAAAGATAAAGATACACTCCACTTTGGTGCAAAAACAAAAGGCAACGAGATAGAGATAGCTGAAGATGCTTTTGCAAAAGCGGTACAACTAGATTCAACACATCAAAAAGCAGTATTTGAGCTTTCTAAAATATATCTTAGTGAAAAGAAATATCCTTTAGTTGAGGAGCTCACAAAAAAAGCATTAAAAGCCGAGCCTGAAAATGTAGAAATTATAAGTGTACTAGCTCAAAATTATTTTCATCGAGGTTGGTGGGAAGAGTCTATAGATATGTTTAATAAACTTATCGATGTAGGAAAAGGAACCGCTTTTGTTCATAATAGATTGGGGAAGTCATATTATCAAAAGGGGGTATATGATAAAGCCATAGAACAATATGAAATTTTATTAGGTTTTGATGATGAAGACTGGGCAACGCATCTCATTCTTGCAAAGCTATATAATTATGGTATAGATAGAGAAAAGGCACTGGATCACGCAAAAAAGGCACTATACTATAAAGATTTACCTTTAGATGATGTCTTTTTTACAACAGGTCGTATTTATGAAGCAAGTAAGCAATTTCCTGAAGCAATGAAGGTATTACAAAAAGCCATTAAAGAAAACCCAGAAAATCTAGATGCTCATTATGCCATTGCTATTGCGGCAGATAATTATTATGAAGATAAAAAGGCAGTGCTTGAAAAATATGAAACAGCTGTAGAAAAGTTTAAAAAAGCAAAGAAAAAACCATACTTAATACAACTAATGGAGAATCGTATTACCATTATCAAAAGAGAGATTTTTATGGATACAGAAAAGGAATAATATTATCATATGCTTCTCTAAATAAGCTTTGTAAAAGTACTTTACTAACAATGTAAAAAATCGTACTTTTCAAGCTACGTATGAAGCGCATTTTATATCACTATTTTTATGCCATTCTGGTCATTACAAGCTTTTGGTCTTGTGATCATATAGAGACCAGAAAAATTTCTTCGTCGCAATATCTAGCTCAAGATTGGGAAGCATTAAATCTCAATGAGGTAGATGGGTACCCTACATTTGATAGCTGTAATACTGTTGCAGAGGGGCCAGATCTTAAAACGTGTTTTGAAAACACTATTATGGATACATTTTACGAAGCTTTTAATGTACATCAAATTGTCGTATCACGATCACTAAATGAAACAGTAACAATTCACTTTATAGTAGACGAAAAAGGATGGTATTGTATAGAAAAAATTGACATTTCTCACGAAGTTCGTAACGAGATTCCACAATTAGATAGGTGGATATATGAAGCCACTCAAAACCTTCCCAAAGCAAAACCAGCAACTAAAGAAGGAATTCCTGTAAAAACAAAATTTAAGATACCTGTGGTGTTACAAGTAGACTAAAAAACAAATTTATACCCTGCGCTTATATCTGTAGGAAACTCACTATTGTTTTCAATAAATAATCCTAAAAAATCTTGATATTGTATAAAGAGGAATCCTTTTCCTAAAGGTATATCTGCTCCTAATCCAAAAATCAATGGGGCTTGAAAATTAGAACCACTATTTGCTTCTAAAACTGGAGCATCATCTTGAATGTTTTCAAAGACGACAGTCCCACGATTAAAAGAAGTAAAGGTGATAAGTTTTGCATTGATATAAAAATCTACAGTAGGCTGTGTTATAAATTTATACCTGTAATTGAGTGAAAATTGTGCTGCCGAGTAATCAAAACTTTCACTAGTGAGTGTTTGTTTATATTGAATTACAGCAGCGTGTCTAGGTAATGAGATTGGATCTAAAACTTCAAACTCGACACCTAATTGTGGGTTTGTTGCATTGTTGGGATTACTTGTAAAAACACTATTTGTGACTCCAAGAAAACCCCCAAGACGAAATTCAGGTTTTGTCATAAAACTATTTGCGGTATAAGAACTATCTACTTTACCATTGTAGTCATTAAAAAAACTACGTAAACTTCCTAACGTGAGGTTCACTTTTTTAGTAGAAATATCAGTTCCAGACGTTAGAGAAGCAAGTGTTGTTTTGTATTCTTCTTGGTATTTATTATCCTTCTTAGTGTTTACAAGTTCTGTAATTACACCTTCTTTTTTTACAAAATATCGGTAGTCGCGATCTATAGTATTCCATAATAAAGTAAGTGTGCCTTCAACTTCTTTTTTTAATTCATAAGAAGTTCCATTTACAGTATATGTATCTGTTTGTGCTGTGATAGCAATTGAAAATAGAAAGGCAATAATGATAAGAAAAGAAGTTTTCATACATAAATGATTTGGGATCACTAAGATAAATAAATTATTTACCATAAGTTCTTTCCTTCCACTCAAAGCCTCTCACTAATGATGCAATTGCAATGTATGAACTTAAAAAAGGATAGCAAATCATAATGATTGGGTACCAAAACATATATTTTGATCTCTTATAAAATCTTGATTGTTTGTAAATGAGTATCGCATCTACTATTAATTTAACAATAATGAATAAAGGTATATACGCTTTCGCGAAAGCGTATACATCACCACCATCTATAAACGACAAGAGATAGGAAATTAAAAGAGTTATAAATAATAGTGACCATAAGACATTAATCCCAAAAACGAGAACACCCATAAACTTTGAAAACCAAAATGTATATGCAGGAGCTTTAGAAGCCCAGCGTATGCGTTGAGAGATAAAATCGTTCCAAGAGGATTGCGCTCTTGTTGTGACAACCACTTTTTGAGATCGTAAATACCCAACATTTCCTGCTGAAAGTCTAGAGATGTCTTCTAATAAAAAATGATCATCTCCACTTGCTAGGTGGTTATTAGAAGTATATCCATTAAGGTGTAAAAAGGCTGTTTTCTCAAAAGCGAGGTTTGCACCATTGCACAAAAAAGGAACCCCTAAACCAAAACTCCCCGTGGTCGCTCCCATTAAACTTAAAAAATCTAGTTGTTCATAGGCTTTTAAAAAAGAGATAGATTTATTCTTTGCTATAGCAACAGGCATCACCACCATTTTCACATCTTTTTTTTGAATAAAAGCATCTATAGTCTCAAGCCATTCTACAGGAGTCTTACAGTCGGCATCAGTGGTGATTATCCAGTCACCTTTGGCTTTATGTATAGCCGTTTGTATTGCATCTTTTTTAGGAGATGCAGAGATGCGATTATTTTCTAGTAAAGTAATGTCTATGGATTTTTGATCCTTTATAAACTGAGAAACAATTGTAGTAGATGTATCTGTAGACTCATCATTAACCAAGAGTATTTCAAAAAGAGATGTAGGGTAAGAAATCTCAGCAAGTGTTTTTAAAAGCGCAGGTAAATGAGTAGCCTCATTTCTAAACGGAATAATAATAGAAAATCGAGTTTGAGGCTTGCTTCTAGTGCTCTCAAAAGTCTTTATCAGTATATCTCCCATTAAAAGCAGGATTATAGCGATAACATATATAAATGTGACTATAGATATAATCCAGAGCATTACTAAGATGATTTTGTAAATGTAGGTTTGTCAGAAGTGAGCAAAAAATAGATGCCAGGAAGTAAAGGAAAGACCACATTAGATAGCCACATCATTAATACTGCGGTCACCACAATTTCTTCAGAAACATACAACCAAGAAAACACCCATACAGCAACACCACCTCGAACAACAACATCTAGCAATTGCATCACAGGTATTATTGAACTTAAAAGATACATTGCGCCTATGCAAGCCATCGCAAATCCATACGTGATATCTGCATTAAGGATATAGAGCATAAAATAAAACTGATGTGCAAAAACAAGATATCTCAAAAAAGATAAAAAGCGTACTTGTTTTTTTATCCTTAATGGTATGGTTTTCCAATATTTTTTGATCTTATGCCAAGCATTTCCTTTTAATGTCCAATTAAATTGACGTAATAGTTTGGGGAGTATTTGATAACATATAAAAGTCATAAACAAGGCAAGTCCCCAAAAGAAAATAGCAGTACCATTTGTAAAAAATGCAATAATACCAAGTCCCAAAAAGCCAAAAAATAATGTAGCAATCATTTGATACATATTTCCTATAAAGTTGAGAAATAGTATTTTTTTACGATGTTCTATAGAAAAAAATAATGCTTTTGCTCCATAATCTCCAGCTTTGGCGGGAGTAACAAAACCTGATAAATGCGCAATAAGTGTTTGAGAGATACTTTGCTTGAGAGAGATTTTAGAAATAAGACTTCCTAAAAGATGCCATTTTTTACATTCAAGAGTCCAATTAATAGCGGTTAATATTATTATAATTGTAATATATAGATATAACGATGATATATTAATATTAGATATTGTATCACCTATTAATAAGAATGATTGGTGGTGTATGCGATTATATATAAAAAATGCAGCAAGTAAGACAATGCCAATCTTAACAGACCACCATAAGAATTGCTTAGCTTTGTGAGACAATTGAGACATTCTTTATCATTAAAAAAGGATGCGTACAAAGTAAGAATAAAACCATTGGCAGACGAAAGAATCATACTAGGGATTGATCCAGGAACGACAATTATGGGGTTTGGACTCATAAAAGTAGTTGGGAAGAAAATGGAGTTTATGCAACTCAATGAGTTACTACTTCAAAAATATAGTGATCCTTATGTGAAGCTCAAGCTCATTTTTGAACGCACCATTCATCTCATAGATACCTATCATCCAGATGAAATTGCCATAGAAGCTCCGTTTTTTGGTAAGAATGTACAAAGTATGCTCAAGCTAGGAAGAGCGCAAGGCGTTGCAATGGCAGCAGGACTGTCTAGACAAATCCCTATTACAGAATACTTACCTAAAAAAATTAAAATGGCAGTAACTGGTAACGGTAATGCCAGTAAAGAGCAAGTGGCAAAAATGCTACAATCTATGCTCAAACTAAAAACACTGCCTAAAAATCTAGATGCCACAGATGGTCTTGCCGCAGCAGTCTGTCACTTTTATAATTCTGGTAAGATAGAAACCGGTAAAAGCTATTCTGGCTGGGAAAGTTTTGT
>CALKZS010000162.1 GCA_938002835.1 uncultured Dokdonia sp.
TATCACAGATTAAATATATTAGAAGTTCAAAGGCTTATACGTTTTATGCCTAAAGCTGTAATTGCTGTTGTACCTGGATGGGCAGTAGGAGGAGGTCATAGTTTACACGTTGTATGTGATCTTACACTAGCAAGTAAAGAACACGCTATTTTTAAGCAAACAGATGCAGATGTGACTAGTTTTGATGGAGGTTATGGAAGTGCATACTTAGCAAAAATGGTAGGTCAAAAGAAAGCAAGAGAGATTTTCTTTTTAGGAAGAAACTATTCTGCGCAAGAGGCTTATGAGATGGGAATGGTAAATGCGGTAATACCTCACGCAGAACTTGAAGATACTGCTTATGAATGGGCACAAGAAATACTTGCAAAATCTCCTATTTCTATTAAGATGCTCAAATTTGCAATGAATCTTACTGATGATGGTATGGTAGGACAACAAGTTTTTGCAGGTGAAGCAACAAGACTGGCATATATGACAGATGAGGCCGTAGAAGGTAGAAATGCTTTTCTAGAAAAACGTGCTCCTAATTTTGAGAAAAAATGGATACCATAATTTTTTATAGTTAGTAGACGCAACCTTTTTTCATTTTTATACTCTTGTATATGCTACCTTAAAATAATAGCAAATGAAAAAAGTAATAGTATTCTTAATTATACTAACGGGTTTAATCTCTTGTAACAATGATGATGATAATGATGATGTAGCAATTGTATTAGGAGATCAATATGTTTATAATGAACCAGATTGCGATGTTTTTGATCCTATAGTTAATGGTTGTGTGGCTACAATACTATTTGTAAATGAAAATGAGGCAAATATTTTGCCTTTTGGAGATGTTGTCTATATTGTGCCTTATGAAATTAATGGAGAGGTTGTTACTATTTTATTTTCAGATGTTTTTGTGGATTTAGATGAAAATCCTAGATACTTAATCGAGAGTGAAGATGTGCTAGTTGAGCAAGATACTGGAAATCGTTACATAAGACAATAACTATAAAATAAGAAGAGGCCTTTTAATAAAAGGGCGTTCTTATTTTATAGTTTAATTTTTTACTCCTTTTTAATAAATACAAATTCTCCACCTTCGTGATCAGAGTTTTTTATAACCTCATATTGTGGGTTATTTTCTGTATTTGCCATTACAGCTTCTCGTATACCTCCATAAAGTTCACCCGCTCTTATAAACTCTTGTGTATTGTTTTTTAGCTCGGAGATGAGGTATTTTACAAAAACACTTTGGTCTGGAACTGTTTTGTTGAGACCGCTAGTAATTGCTTTACGTGATTTTTTTTGTATTAATTTTTCTGTAATTTTTTGTTCTCTTATTGTGAGATCACGTTGTGCATATTCAAAAATAGATCCACTAAAACAGGCATCACTTATAAGTAGTGTATGTTGAGATTTAAAAGCAGTAATATAATCACGTATATCACTATTTGAAACCCAATCATTTTTGCGTTTAGGATGAGCATTTACAGGAAGCCAGTATCCTTTTTTTAAGTTTTCATCAAAGATACCGTGACCTGCATAAAAAATAAGTAAGTTATCTTGAGCTGTAATGGTTGTTGCTAAGTCGTCTAATGTGTTTATAATATCAGACCTAGTGGCATCTTTAAGTAATATCACATCTGCTGCATTAAAAGAATAACGATCAACGAGTACTTCTTTAAATTTTTCGGCATCTTGTATTGGGAAATTTAGACTGTTAACACCATTTGTATAATTTTGATTTGCAATAATGAGAGCTTTATAGCTATAGTCATTAATTTTATTTTCTAGAGAAGTCTTTTTGGGTTTAGACCCGCGACTCATATTCATTACTACAGGAGTAGAATAATCTAATTGTATAGTATCTACTTGCTCATTATTTTGAGTGTCTAATCCCTTAATAATAATAGTATTCATTCCTGGCTCTAGAGATAAAGAATATATAAAACTTCCATCTTTTTTATCAAAAGAGACGTCTTTATTATTAATGGTGACTTTTTTTATACTACTATCATCTATATATCTTCCTTCTATAAGGGCATTAACTTGTGAAGTAATATTAGGATTTTCTTTTGAATATGAATTGAGAAATAGCATAGGAGGGGTGTTATCTATTTTCTCTCTAAAAACAGCAGCTAGTGATTCTTTATTTTTATAGAAGTGTAAATTAGGATACTTAAACCCTGTTAAGAAACTCCCTTTTGGGTTTTTAGGATGTTCAAATCCTGTGATAGTCTTTTTTAATTTTCCACTATTTTTTTCAAAAACAAAAGTTTTTTTACCTTCTCCAGAAGTTTCAATTGCAATAAAACGATTGTCATTATTAATGACCTTATCTATGGTATGGTTTTCTAAAATTGCATCTATAAATGTGACTATTGTTGCTCCATTATTTATTGAAAATATTTCAAAATCACTTTTTAAGTTATTAGTATAAGCGAGGACTTCTGTGTCATTTAAGATAGTAATAGGAAGAGCATTTTTTATAGTATTTACAATAGAGAAACTTTCTAGATCAAAAAATATAGTTTGAGCTTCAGTACTTCCTTCAAGAGTAAGAAACCCTTTTTGTAGTTCATTGCTAGCATTAAGAGTATATTTTTTAACTGGCCAAGTCGTTTTAGCCCATTTTATTTTATTAGAAGATTTGTTGCGGTCGTTAATAGTGTATAATCCATTATCTTCAACACTATATAGTATACCATTATTTATAAAAACGTCGTAAAGTGTATTTTTTGAAGTATATTTTTTTGTGATATTTGGTTTATCTACTTTATAAGTAACTTCAAAAATATGGTTCTCTACATTATAGATCATTTTGTTGTTATGTACAACACCATCGGGAAGAAGCTTTAAAAAATTGTTTTTATCATAAGTTTCAAGATCTATTTCGGGAAATTTGTTTTTAAGCTCTGCATAACAATCTAAACTATAAGTAGCAATCTCTTCGTATGTATTAGGGTCTATGATCTGAATTCCTACATCTAGCCTTTTAATACTCTCATCACCTCTAGCGTAGTAATAGCAATTTATAATATTACCATCATTAAATGTGGTAAAAGCAAGTCCAGATTTTAACCAACGAGGACCTTTTTCATTATTAAAAAAAGGTTCAGATGCCTTAGAACTATAACAAAGTAGATTGCAAATAATTGTAAAAATGAGTAGGGTCTGCTTCATTTGTTATGAATATGAAACTGCAATATATTAAAATCTGTAATGATCAGGATTACAATCGGTAAAGTTTAAGTATTTTTTATTACGCTTTCGCGAAAGCGTATATCACTCAAAACAATAAATAATCTAAAAAGATTCGATAATCGTAAGTAGACTATCGAATCTTTCATTTTAATAAACAATAAGTAATTATGAGAAACTACTCAAAATAACTAAAGGTTTCTCCATCTTCTATAGTGAGAAGTGTCTCATAGATTAATTTAATAACATTTTCTACATCTTCACGATGCACCATCTCTACAGTAGTGTGCATATAGCGCAAGGGCAAAGAGATTAAAGCCGAAGCAACACCACTACCACTGTATGCAAAAGCATCTGTATCTGTACCCGTAGCTCTAGAAAGTGCAGCTCGTTGAAAAGGAATTTCTTTCTTCTCGGCAGTTTCTGTAATGCGATCACGCAACTTTTGTTGTACAGCAGGAGCATATGCAACCACTGGACCTTTACCTATTTCTGCTCGGCCTTGCTTTTTCATATCAATCATAGGCGTTGTTGTGTCGTGAGTTACATCTGTAACAATAGCAACATTAGGCTGTATGCGTTCTGCAATCATTTGTGCACCACGCAGTCCTATCTCTTCCTGAACAGAATTTGTAATGTATAACCCAAAAGGTAACTTCTTTTTATTCTCGTGTAATAATCTAGCAACTTCTGCAATCATAAAACCACCAGCGCGATTATCAATAGCGCGACATACAAATTTGTCTTCATTTAGAATATGGAAAGTATCAGGATATGTAATAACACACCCCACGTGTACTCCCATTTTTTCAACCTCTTCCTTATCTGTTGCACCTATATCTATAAAAATATTGTCAGGTTTTGGAGGTTCTTCCTTAGCGCGATTGCGAGTGTGTATTGCTGGCCATCCAAAAACACCTTTTATGATACCTTTTTTAGTATGTACATTAACAATCTTAGAAGGAGCGATCTGGTGATCGCTTCCACCATTTCGTATGACATATATAAGACCATTATCTGCAATAAAGTTTACATACCAAGAGATCTCATCTGCGTGCCCCTCAATAACAACCTTATACTTTGCTTTTGGATTAATAACAGCAACAGCAGTACCATAAGTATCTGTAATAAATTCATCTACATAAGGAGTGAGGTAATCCATCCATATTTTTTGCCCGTCCCATTCATAACCTGTAGGAGCAGCATTGTTGAGGTATTTTTCTAGAAAGTCTAGAGATTTTGTATTTAATATGCTTTTTGAAGCCATAACTATTAATATTTTTTTTAAAAATAAGAATATTAAGAATAAGAAACCTGCGTTATCAATATGGAATACCTAATTTTGATAAAGTTAAGCTTAAAGCGAAATAAAAACAGATGCGCATTCTTTCCCTCATATTGATCAGTTTTTTGATGGTTTCAAATCTAGAAGCCCAAGAATATCCAACCGATAGCACAGATGTCGAAATAGAATATTATGTCATTCAAGGTGATACGATACCAAGAAGTTCTATAGATCTTAATGAGGTAATTGTTTTTAAAAGACTAAAGTTTGATAATAAAGAAGATCGTAGGAGGTATTTAATTTTAAGACGAAAAACCCGAAAAGTATTTCCATATGCAAAACTTGCCGCCGAAAGACTCCTTGCATTAAATGAACGTCTTGAAGCAATTAAGTCCAAAAGCGGAAAAAAGAAGTACACAAAAGTGATCCATAAATATTTAGAAGGAGAATTTTCGGCAGAACTCAAGAAACTCACTCGTACAGAAGGACAAATATTAATAAAGCTCATCCATAGACAAACAGGAGAAACTACCTTCGAGCTTGTTAAGAGGTTAAGAAGTGGTTGGAGGGCATTCTGGTATAACACTACAGCCAGTGCTTTCGATATTTCTCTAAAAAAAGAATTTGATCCTGTTAATATAGAAGAAGATTATTTAATAGAAGATATTCTTCAACGTTCTTTTCAATCAGGTATATTAGAAAGACAACCTAGTGTTCTTGATTTTGAGTTTTTAGAATTATCTGATAAATGGGATTAATCATCTTTTGATGCTATAAAATCATATCCTTTTTAAATATATTTTTTCTTTGGCGCAATTTTTCATTTCATTTCATTTCGCTTTCGCAAAAAGTCTATCTTTTGTTGTATTTTTTTTAAGCTAGCTAGATTTTTAGTTTTGTCAATACTTTTGGCTTGTTTTTTCGGGTATTTTAAGTAATGTTTTTGGCTATTTATTATTCATAATGAATTGTCATATAGTTATTTGTTAATGTTGCGGTATTATTTTGTAATTATTTATGTGTTTTATTGTTGATATATTGTGAATAGGTATTATCTTTGCCGCCCGTTCATTATTGAG
>CALKZS010000163.1 GCA_938002835.1 uncultured Dokdonia sp.
TTTTTGGCTGATCTTGGAATGCGACCTAGCGTCAGCGACACGTGTTTGTTGAGTTCTACCAATATCTAGATCAATCCTATCTTCAAAGATAATATAAAACTGCTGTATGGTAGCACTCCAGTTATGAAGCGGACTTGTCCATTTTTTCTGAATATTCATTGTGGCTAGATAAACTAGCTTAAGCAGTGCCATTGTAGGCTTCCCTACACTTCTAGTCTAACTAATCTTTTGCAACGGTCTCTTACGGCTCAGTTATGGAACAGGAGAAACTTCTATTGTGTTGCTAAGGAAGAACGGTATAATCCCGAAGGGCAAGCCAAAGAGTACCAATACACAAAAAGGAGTGGCGGACTAACTCGTAGTAGCAATTGGTATCTAAGAGATGTCTTTTGAAAATTAGACGTAGTGAAGGGGTTAGCAAGACCGATAATGGTTTAATTCTTACAACTCTACGGAGGATGATTTGGTTAAACCAGCGAAGCATCGAGAGATATGTAGGGCTTCGGTCTTGAAGAGCCGTATGATGGGAGACTATCACGTACGGTTCTGTAGAGAGGTTTAGGGGTGAGATTCCCCTTTACCTACTCGACTTGTTGCGCTACTGTTTTATCAAAACTGTACCTGATGTGGGTAATATTTGTTCAGAATCTATACAGTCCAGGTCTATTTTATAGCCACTACCAGGAACAAGGAAAAATGTCATCTCATTTGGGTTATTTCTAAGTTTAATGTAAACGGTACCGTGCTGTCCACAATCTAGATTGTATATATAATTAAGGAGGTAGTTACCACTTTGATCAAAATAAATACCTTCCATTACTTCTGGAGCATCTTCAGGCAAACTTAATGTATTGGCCAATTCGGTTAATTCATTATAGACTCTATGCCTCAATAAAAGAAAATCTTTCATTGTACCACTACTACGTGTAACGGTAACTTTTTCAATTTCTACTTCAATAGTCATTATTCCAATATATCCAATCCAAGTACCTACATAAGGATCGAGTAGATTATTTACATCTTTATAATAAGTGTTTTCAGGTATTTGGGCATTATCATCATCGCTATTATTTATTCCTTCTAAAAAAGTTTGTTGTTCTTCTATAGGTACAATAAATTGAGCTTTACAGCTTAGACTTATGGTAAGTGTTATTATTAATAATATATATATGCGTGTCATTGTATTTGTTTTAAAATTATAAATCTTCACAATTGGTTGTTTGTTTTCTGTTATTTTCATCAAGGCTTTTATGTTGTACATCCCCATTGTTCTTAATACGAAATAGTTGAACACCTTCAATACCTACTTCATCTCTTAGAAACATCAATAATCCTTTCTCTTTTCCTTCTTCCATAATTAATCGCCTATACTCCCTATCCAAAATTCTTGGATTAAGTTCATTAAAATTTGAGAGTTGTGCATCTTCTGGATTTCCGTTAAAACGTAGAGTATAATCTCTTTCACTAGTATAAACACTACCATATACCTCATCTGTTGAGTTTCCTGCCTGGCGTGCTTCTTGTAGCGTTCTAATAAATAATACAATATCTTGAGGAGAAAAAATCTTTGTTGTTTTTATTAATTCTGGTATTCCGTCACCATTTTCATCTGGAACCTCTCTATTATTAGTGTGTTTATGGAGATACCCTTTACTCTGAGATGAAGGTTCAAAGCTAACAGAATGTTCATCAATAGGCATCATAGGGACAAAATTACCATCTGTTCTTTCTTCAAAACCAGCTTCTTGCTCTACATTAAAATTGTCATTTATTTCTGCTGCTCTTTCTGTAAAATTTGCATCTGCTATTTGGGTTTCAATTTTTTCACATAATTCACTTAATGTAGGAGGTTGCTCATCTATTACTATAGTATCATCAAAACAACACGGGAAAGGATTTATAGGATTTGGCATTCTACTATTGCGTTGCACTACCCAATCTCCATTACAATCTACTGTTATTTCTATAATCTCTCCACTATCTAATAGTATCGTTTCTACAGACCAAGGTCTACAACCACTTGGATTAACATTCCCTGCTCCATTGCCAGAGTTGTCTCCCTGATTACCGTCACTATTAGTATCACTATTAGTATCACTATTAGTAGAGCCATCAGATGCTGTTCCATCACTAGTAGATCCATCTAGTGAAGTTCCATCACTTGTGCTGTTATCGGTATTACCTCCTCCAGTTGTAGAACTGTTGTCATTATCATTTTGATTATCATTTTCAATAACATCATCAAATGGTTTTTCCTCCTCTTCTTCAACAGTTTCTTGTTCATCTACACAAAAGCAAGTATCTGCTGCTTTGCCTTGAATGATTGTATAGTCAGTTATTTTCACACCATCTAAAGATAGTTTTTCTACGACACCGTCATACTGGAGACCAAATCTTTTTTGATTGGTAGAATTAAATTTTTTAATATAACTGTTTACTACTTCATCTTGAGGGTCTGTTAATACAATAAGGTTGTAAAAGACAAATGGTTCAGGATTAAAAGGAATGATATTGAACGAGCGAGTAGTTTTTATCTCCATTATCATAAATGACGACATAGACATTTGAAGTGTCAATAGTTCCGAACGGATTTCCAGTTTCTGTATTTTTATTGTTATTATTTTTGAGGGAAGATTTTGCTTCTAATTGTGGCAAATACCCTTTATTTAGAGCAATAATAGGCTCAGTTACTAACGGGATCTCTTCAAGAGTTACCTTTTTTGTTTGAGGAAGTCTTGTTGTTGTGTTAGATAGACTTTCTTCAACGATAGTTTCGCTAGTAACATCATCCTGTTGACATTGATAGTACAGCAAGGGTATTAGAACTCCTAAAATGATTAAAAAATGTTTTCTTCTTAAAAAGTGTTTCATAATCCGTTCGGTTTTTAAAGTTAATAATTCTCACGTTAGTTGTGTGAATATAAACCTAAACTATTGTATATAAGCAAGTTACTAATTTATATTACATAACTATAGTAAATTAAAAGATTATATACAAAGTGTTTAAGGGATATTAACAAAACTCACACAAAACCTCTATAAGAGACATTTTCAAGATTTTAAACAAATACGACTGATGAGAAGATATCACATATATGACAACTCCATATCTTTTAAAAGTTGGCATTTTTAACACAGAAAATACTCTTATTAAAGACTAACTAAACTAGTATCAAAATTGCGTTAGGGATAGTAGTGAAAAGCCCACAGCGAGGCACGAGTGAGGACTTGTAACGTATAGCCCGACCCGTAGGGTAACGCCCAAATAATGAACGCTACTTATTTATATCTTTCGACGTTTTTTTTCTGTCTTGAGTAATTCTAGCTCTCTATTAGTTTGCCCTGCGACTGATGTATTTTCTTCGGCACGTCTTATTAAATATGGCATTACATCTTTTACTGGACCAAAAGGCATATACTTTGCTACATTGTATCCATTTTTGGCTAGATTAAAGCTTATGTGATCACTCATCCCATACAATTGCCCAAACCATACACGCTCATCATTTTTTAAAATCCCGTACTCCTCCATAAGTTCTATGGCCAGCAAAGAGCTTGCTTCATTATGAGTCCCTAGAAAAACAGAGATATCATCTATGTGACGCAATATAAAACGCATTGTATTATTAAAATTTGCATCTGTCTCTGCTTTACTATGGCATATGGGTGTGGGATATTCCATTTCTTTTGCTCGTGTTTCTTCTTTTTCCATATAGGCACCACGCACGATCTTAACTCCTATTTTATATCCTCTTTGTTGTGCATCTTTATGCAGCTCTTTTAAATAGTCTAAGCGGTCGTGACGGTAGCATTGTAGGGTGTTGTATACTATAGGTTTTTCTTTATTATAGATAAACATCATCTCTGCCACAAGATCATCTGCAGCGTCTTGCATCCAAGACTCTTCTCCATCTATTAAGATCTCTACATCTGTCTCATATGCTGTTTTACAAATTGTATTGACTCTTTCTTTAATACGGTTCCACTCTTGTTCTTCTTGTGCTGTGAGTGTTTGCTTTTCTGTTACTTTTTGCCAGATCGCAAAACGACCTACACCAGATGGTTTAAATACAGAAATGGGCATTGCGTCTTTATGCTGTGCAAATTTTGTGAGACTCACTACTTTTTCCATACATTCATCAAAAGCAGCATCGTCTTCTTTGCCTTCTACAGAATAATCTAATACAGAGGCTACATTTGCTTCAAATAGCTTATCTACCGTAGTCATACAGTCTTGCTCATTAACACCGCCACAAAAATGATCAAATACTGTAGATCTTATTAATCCTTCTACGGGTAAGCTGGCTTTAAGGGCAAAACGAGTTGCTGCGGTACCTAAACGAACTAATGGTTGCTTTGATATCATCTTGAAGAGAAAATAAGCGCGTTCTAATTCGCTATCTGACTTTAGTGCAAATGCATTTTCTGTGTTTTCAAAAAGAGAGGACTGCATAATTCTGTTTTTGTAATTAAAAAAATAAATAGTAATACAAATATACACTCACTTAAAAGGAGATTTAGACAAAAAGTGAGTAATTTGCAGCTTGAAAATATTACATAGATAATGAGTCCTATTACTGCCGCTTCATACGATATTGTTTTTAACGAGAATGGCTATACTGCCTTAAATACTTTTCTTGAGAATAGTACATATAGTAAGGTCTTTATTATTGTAGATACACATACGCACCAACATTGTCTTGCTCCTTTTATGGGCAATCTCACTACAAGTATTGCTACTGAGGTAATTGAAATCACACCTGGTGAGATCAATAAAAATATTGAGACTTGTTCTGGTGTCTGGGATGCGCTTGCCTCACTCAATGCAGATCGCAGAGGTCTTGTGATTAATGTAGGTGGTGGTGTAGTTACAGATCTAGGTGGTTTTGTAGCCAGTACTTTTAAACGTGGGATGGATTTTATAAATGTTCCTACTACCCTACTTTCTATGGTAGATGCTAGCGTGGGTGGTAAAACGGGGGTAGATCTAGGCACTCTTAAAAACCTTATTGGTGTTATAAATAATCCTAAAATGGTGCTTGTAGATGGAGCTTTTTTAGCAACGCTACCTAAAGAAGAGTTGAGATCTGGTCTTGCCGAAATGTATAAACACGGACTTATTGCTAATCGTTCTTACTGGGATCAACTCAAAAATATGAAAGGTCTCACTACTGATGATCTTAATATACTCATTTACGACAGCATTATCATAAAAAATAATGTGGTTTTAGAAGATCCTACTGAGCAAAATATACGTAAGACTCTCAATTATGGTCACACACTAGGTCACGCTATAGAATCATACTGTCTCGCTCAAGAGAACAGAACAACACTACTACACGGCGAAGCTATCGCTATAGGTATGATTTTAGAAAGTTATCTCTCTACGCATATCACAGATTTACCTCAAGAACAACTCTCTGAAATTACAGCTGTATTTAATGATATGTATCCTCAAGTTTCTTTTAGTAAAGAAGATATAAACCATATTATCGAGTATCTCAAATATGATAAGAAAAATACTAATGGACAGATCAATTTTGTGTTATTAGATAGTATTGGAAAACCTGTGATAGATAAAGTAGTTTCTAATGATCTTATTTTTGATGCTTTTGAGTATTATGGCGAGGCGTTTTAGGTGTTTGTATACATTACTAAATAACAGTACATCGCTTTCGCGAAAGCATAAAAACAAAACATCTCTTTATATACATTTTTCTATGTAAAACATTCTTTCGGCTTTTTGTGCAATTGGATTTATGTCTGAAGGGTTGTAATATCATCATCAACCGTACGCAAGCTCGTTTGAAAGATCTACTCCTCTCAATTATGAGGAGAGCCGTCTACTCGATTAGTTATTATTTTTGATTCAATATTTTAATATGCTTTACATTATAGTTTGATCCACTATCGTTAAAGGGGCTAAAAAAATATACTGTTCCAAAATTTACTTTTTTAGAATCAGTCATAATATTACCATTATTCAATAGTCCAATTCTAAATTTATACGAATGGTATTCATTAAATAATAATGCAGGCAATATATATCCTTTTCTATTTTGCTCAAAATATCCATTTTTTATTTTTCCTTTAATTGTATAAGTCTTCAAAATGCTATCATTTATTTTAAGTTCTGCTTTAATCTTATTTTTATTCAATACTGATAAGGTCATAAAAAATAAAGGCTTGACATCAGTCTTCTTTTTTATTTTATAAACTAATATGCTTTCTTTATTTGTAAAAAAAGAACCTAAAAAATAATTCAAATATGAAGGATATTCTTTCTCATTGATTTTGTAGTTACCATTTATTAAATTTAAATTTTCTTTAGTTAATTCAACTTTGTTATTAACTATTTCACTTCCTTTTAATGTAGCACAAGAATAATTTAAAAGTATAATACATAAATAGAGTATAATTTTATGAAATCTCATAAAGATTTTTTTAAAGGAATATGATTCTTTAATATCGTCAGGTAACGTCTCGTATAACAAGAAAACACCTTTACCAATTAGATGGCTCAGGAACAAAATCTAATTTTTGCTTTACGTAAATGTCTTTATCTTCTTTAATAAATCTATTATTTATAATGATACTATCTCCTTTTATAATCCCTTTTAACATTACATATTCTGTATCATTTTTATTTAATGCACTAATTCTAAAATACTCTAATTTTAGAGTGTCTCCATAAGTATTATAATACCCAACAGAAGCAGGATATAGGTTTTCTTGATTAATACCAATATTTGGCTTAAAACTATTTCTAAAATATCTACCATTATTATAAAGTTTTAAATAAGGCACACTCTTATATTTTCCATATTTTAAGGTATCTACCTTAGTATATATGGCAACAGTATCTATTTTGCTATTATAAACAAACTCTTCTTTATCTACAGAAAAATTAGGTTTCTTAGGTCTAAAGCCTCCTTGTGGGTGATGATAAAACTTTAAACAACTTACACATAAAAAACATAGCATTAATACTACCAGCTTTTTCCACCCCATAGCTCTATCTCTTTATGTTTATACTCAAAACGTAAATCTTTAATCCCTCTATGTATAACATTTTGGAACCAAGCAGGTCCTATTAGGTCTATAGTCGCATTATACCCATTATTGTTATTAATTCTAAAATAAGTAGAGGCTTTATTTAAATTTTTCTGATACTCCGTTTGTGTGTGCAAATTATTATTAGTCAATTCAAATAATTGATTATCTAAAATTTCTATTTGTTCCTTTTTTTCTTCTTTAGTTAAAGAATCATCTTTTTTTATACCCTTAATTTTTCGTTTTAATTCTTCTCGCTCTTCCTCTGTAGGTGCATTGTGAATATAATCTCCAGAAAAATCTTGAAAACCTATTTCAAAAATTGGTGTCGCGACAGATATGCCTCCGGTCCAGGACATATCATTACCATCTCCAAAATAAAAAAGTTTAGTATCATTATTACTACTCACATTTACATCTCCTAGTCTAAAACCTATCATCCCTTGCCTGTGAAGATCATCTAAAGAGAATCGGTCTTTATTAATATTAGAATTCCAGGTAAGTAACTGTCCATAACTAAATGAGTTTTGAAAAGTATTTAAATTAGGAATAGGCGAGTTATAGTTTGTGGCATAAGATTGCAAAGGTATACCTTGACCCCCTCCTACTGTTAAGTTGAGTGCCGCCGTAATATCTATTACAAATTTTTTACTATTTGCTCCCACTCCTAACCCGCTATTATATGCAGCAAAATGAAGTGAGTTAGTCACTCCAAAATTTCCGGTTCTAAAACCTGTACCTATATTTGCTGTGGCTCTAACACTTACTTTATATCCTATAGATAATTGAAGCCCAAAGGTTGCTCTAAACCCATTACCGTTATTAGGCGGATCTATAGGTGGGTCTGAGCTTATACTCGTAAAATCATTATTTTTTGCAATATTAGCCAGTGCACTTTCGGCTTTTCCTTTCAAGCTTGTTTTTGCCCAAAAATCTGCACTTACACTTGGATCAAAATCGTTTATACTGCCCTGCAAAGAGCTCCAAACTTCGGTTTCAAGAGACTTTAATGAAAATAAATTTGATTGTACCATATATACTTAATTTGTATTGTTATCTAATTAACTGTATTAAATATACATAAATTGTATGTTTTTTTAAGCTTTCGCGAAAGCATAAAAATCAAAATATCACTTTTTAAAGATACTTCTCTTTTATAATCTCAATATGATGAATCTCGTGACCACAGATTATAAAACCAGCAGCTCTAGCACTCATTGGACTACCACTTGCCGTACCTATTAAACTTGTAGAAGTAGCGTTCATATTTTGAAAAAGTGCAATAGATGATGCTCTAGTAGCCTTATACTCTTCTAGTAGTGACGGTATTGTTCTACCATTTGCAGTACTATTTATCATAAAATCGTCCTGCTCAAAACCCATTAGAGAAGTTTTATCGTTTCTTGAAAATCGCAATGCTCGATATATAAAAATACGTTCGGTGTCTATAAGGTGTAGCAAAACTTCCTTAGGAGTCCATTTTCCTTCTGCATAACGATGCAATAGTTTAGCATCTGGTACTGATTCAAAAAAAGAGATTGTATTAGACAACCCTTTTGTTAAAGCACTTAAAAGATCTACATCTTCATTGTTTTTCTTAATATGATAACCATAGTATTCATTATACTCTTCAGGCTGAATTTCGTTTATATATATCATTGTTATTTTTTAAATAAAAGTACTAAAAAGCCCTTTCTCAAATAGAAAAAGGGCTTTATAATTATAGTCAAATCTATGTAATCTATATAAGGTCTTGAAAAATAGAGTGCATTAAACGTTTCTTATCATTAATACTTTCTTCTAGAGAAATCATAGTCTCTGTGCGATAGACACCTTCTATATCATCTAGTAAGAAAATAACATTCTTTGCGTGATTAGTATCCATTGCACGAATCTTACAAAAGATATTAAATTTTCCAGTAGTTACGTGAGCAACCGTTACAAAAGGAATTTGTGCAATACGTTCTAGCACAAATGTAGTTTGAGATGTTTTATTAATAAATACTCCAACATAAGCAATAAAAGAATACCCCAATTTTCCATAATCTAATGTAAGCGAAGAACCTATTATAATTCCTGCTTCTTCCATCTTTTTAACACGTACGTGTACTGTACCTGCAGATATGAGTAATTTCTTTGCTATATCTGTAAAAGGAGTTCTAGTATTTTCGATGAGCATATCTAGTATCTGGTGATCTACTTCATCTAATTTAAATTTTGCCATTCGTATTGGTTTTGTTGAATATAATGCAAAAATAATGCTTTATTACTGATTATTTTGCAATTTCAATATAGAAATATTTTATTACCACACGAAGTAGTTTTCGCCTGTTAATTAATAAATTACAGCTATATATTAACAAATTGTAAAGGATTTTAGCTCATTAACAACTTCGTAACAAATAGAACCATTGCTTAATCCTTCTGGAAGTGCTATAGGTTCAAATAAAATACAATCGCCCTTCTTTATCTCTTTATAGTAATAAGAAACAATACTACTTTCCTTTTTAAAATGAACGTCACAATAGCATTTATTATGCTCTGGTATGTTAGTATAAGTCTGTAAATCATACTCTATATTACTAGAAGCAGCTTCGATAGCATAAAACAACGCATAAAAAATATAAGCTCTTGTTCTTTCTCTTGCATAATCTCCTGGAAAATGTCCTGCTTCAAATAAAATAGTAGGCACACCAACCTCCTGAAAAGCATCTCCTACACAATTATTATTAAATCCATCATCATACAATCCTATATTTCCAGCGAGTTCAGATTGTAGCGAAATATAAATATGACTTATAAGATGTGTAGATCGCTTTCGCGAAAATCCAAAACTTCTCTCCTCATCTGCCGAAGGTGCAAGAAAAGAAAGTATACTGGGTTTACCTGTTTTTTCAAAACCATAAATAGTGCGTTGCCCGTGAAGATTAAAACAAAAATCTGGTTTAAAATCATCAAAAACTTCTTTTAAAATTCTAGATTCTGGCTGACTCAAATCTTGAGCATCTCTATTAAGATCTACATCATTTGCATTATTTCTTGTCCATAAAAATGAGCCGTCAGGGTTAAGCATTGGGAGTATAAAAAAGGTGCAATTTTTTAACATTTCAACCACCTCCTTTTCTTGATTTTTTAACTGTAAAAAATTAAAAAAATCAAGCAATGATTTTGTGGTTGTAGATTCGTTTCCGTGCATCTGCGACCACATCAAAATTTTGGTTTTTCCAGTTCCAAATTTTATAGAAAAAATAGGTCTATTTTCAACAGAAAAACCCGCTGTTTTAACTTCAAAAAAAGAAGGCAATTTATTCAAAAAATCTTGAATAAAATCTGGTGAAATATAGCGTCCAGAAATCGCTTTTTCTTTACTACTTATAAATGCTTCTTGCAACGTAGACAACTTCATAAAATAAATTTGAGTCGCAAAGATACTTTATTAAAAATAACATTGTAAAATTAGCTAGTATACATTTGTAAACATAAAAATAGTATACAAATGAAAACAATAAATTATTAAAAACACAAAAAATAGATATTATTTAATAATAATCAAATTATAATATTTAAAATCAATAAATTAAAACACTTTAATTAAAGTGTAAAATTAATAAAAATACACTTTTAGAAAGAATTATATACAAAATACACACTTCGTATACATTTGTAACATATCTTTGCTGTATACAAATGGAAACAACAATAAATAATAAAGAATTTGCAAAGAGATTACAGAAAGTAATGGATGACAACCAACTTTCTGCAACTGCTTTTGCCGAAAAACTTGATGTCGGAAGAGCTACAATATCACATTTAATGTCTGGTAGAAACAAGCCTAGTTTAGACTTTATAATGAAGGTTGTTTCAGTGTTTAAAACAATAGAATTACACTGGCTCATTTATGGAAAAAATCACTCTGACAAACAAGCCATTTTTAATGCAGAAAATGAAATCAAATTTTACGAAAGTGACACTTTAAAAACAGCTCAAAATACCTCTAAAAAAGATGTCTCAAATTTGACAAAAATGAGCTCCTCCTCTACCCCAATTAAACGTATAATTTTATGCCTAGAAGATGGTACTTTTGAAAGCTATGAACTTTAATTTTTTGAGTCGAAAAAAAATGAACTTTCAAAAAAATAACTACTCTTATTTTACAATTAAAAAATAAGGACTTGTATTTTTGTAGTTATGAAATCAAGAATACTACTTAGTATTTTACTTTGTGTTTTTATAAAAAGCTGTAAACGCCCAGATCGCAATTGCGAGAAATTTAAAACAGGTACATTTACATTTGAAACACTTCTTGAAGGAGAATTAGTATCTACTACTTTTACTCGCAATGACACTTTAGAAGTAGATTACTTTAAGGGAAAAGCAGACTCTTCTTCTATACGATGGATTAATAATTGTGAATATATCGCAAAGAAATTACATCCAAAAAATCGCGCCGAAGAAAAATCGCTTCATTTTAAAATTCTCACAACTGAAGGAAATTTTTATACTTTTGAATATTCTCTTGTTGGAAAAACTCAAAAACAACGCGGTATTGCACAAAAAACTAACTAATGTTTGATATTTTAACTTCTGCAGATGCTTGGGTAGCATTACTTACACTTACCTTCCTTGAAATTATATTAGGGATTGATAATATTATTTTTATATCTATTGCTTCAGAAAAACTCCCAGAAGAAAAACGTAAAAAAGCAACTAACATAGGCTTAATACTTGCAATGGCTATGCGTATAGCACTACTCTTTGGTATTTCTTGGTTAGTAGCATTAAGTGCTCCTTTCTGGCATATCAATCAAAGTTGGGTTACGGCAGGTGTGAGCTGGCAAGCAGTTATTCTTTTTGCTGGTGGTATATTCTTAATCTGGAAGTCTGTACACGAGATACACGAAAAAGTAGATGAAACAGGTCTAGAAGAAGAAGAACTTGCTCAAAAAAGCTCTTCAAGTCTTTCTAAAGCGATTATACAGATTGCTATTATAAATCTTGTATTTTCATTTGACTCTATTCTCACAGCAGTAGGAATGACTAATGGAATCTCTAACAACCCTACAGATGCACTTATTCTTATGATTATTGCCGTAGTGATATCTGTTGGTATTATGATGCTTTTTGCAAACCCCGTAGGTAATTTTATTGCAAAACATCCATCTCTTCAAATATTAGGGCTTTCTTTCCTTATTTTAATAGGTTTTATGCTCATTGCAGAAGGCGCACACTTATCACACTTAGAAATCTTTGGAAGCTCTGTAGGAGCTATTCCAAAAGGATATCTCTACTTTACAATCGCTTTTTCATTATTAGTAGAGTTTATCAATTTTAAATATAGAGCAATGAAAACAAAAGACTCTGGCGCTCAAGTGCAAATGAAAAAAAATGCAGAGAAATTAAAATAGAATTTCTTGATAATATGACATACAAAAGGTGAGATAACATCTCACCCTTTTTAGTAGGCTGTCTTAAAAATTTTCATCCTCCATATACTTCTCTATCTTGCGCTTTTCCCACTCTTTATTGAGAACAGGATGCCACCCAAAAGTTTCTGATGCGTGACTTAAAACACCCCAACCCCAACCCAAAATAGGAAATAATGCCCAGGGAAAACTAGTAGATTTTACATTAAAATAAATAAATACAGGTACAAAAATGAGATATATCGCTAGGTGTACATAAAACCCTTTAAGATCATCTACTTTCTGTTTTGCGCGCTCATAACGTTTGTTTTCGATATAATCTATTTGTTTAGGTTCAAAATCTACTTGCTCTGCGCTCGTTAGTATAGGAACTCCTACATTAAAATATGTATCGTCGTTTAGAATAGTAACTTCATTATTAGATAATAATCGATAACGTTCTTTAATATTTGCGAGACCTACTCCACTACTCTTTTTGATTACTTGTTTTTCTTGTATATTATTTTTTACAAATAATCTATTTCCTTTTTCATAAATAGTAATGTGCAATTTTTTAGAAGGATTTACTTGATTATGCTTTACTGCATTTTCTAGTAAAAGCTGTAAAGAAAGCGGCACTACTTTAAAATTACTATCCGTAGCTTTTTCAGGAATAACCACTTCTATACTATCTTCAAAACGCATTTTTATTAAACGCATATACGTGCGAGCAAAGGCAAGCTCCTCATCCAGAGAAACCAGTTCTTTATTTTTTTGTTCTAAAACATATCGATATACTTTAGAAAGGGAAGTTGTAAACTTTTGTGCTTGTGTAGGATTCTCTTCTATTAAACTAGCTAATACATTTAAGCTATTAAACAAAAAATGCGGATCAAGTTGATTTTTAAGAGCATTAAACTTAGCCGAAGCAGCTCCTGCTATAATTTTAGATTCTTTTACTTTACTATCTTGTTTACTTTTCCAGTAATATGCTCCATAAAAGAAAGAAGTCGCAATCGCTGTTATTATAAAGGGTATTTTGTACCCTTCTACACCTTCATTTACTATAAACTCGTCAAATGATTTTTCATAAATCACTACAATAAAAAATAATCTTATAAAGAAAATACAAATAAGTGTCGCTATTATATTTAAACCTACAGCATAAAAAAGAGCTTTTACATTCCAAAACCCTCCCTTGTAACGCTCCCTAAAATATCTTATAATAGAAGTATTTGTAAGGTATATAACCACAGAAAAAAGCTGATTTTGTAAAAAAAACGTGACTACATCGTCTCCGTACCAAGCGTTACCTATTACATACAATATGAGACCGTGTACTAAAAAAATTAGAATTGCAAGAATATTAGCATTTGCAAATTCTTTTAAATAAAAGTTTATAGATTTATTCATTACACTGTTTTACAGTCTCTAAATATGGAGTCACACTTCCTTTAGGATGAAGTTCTGTTTCTGGTTTAAAGGTAGCAAAAAGCTTTATAGCACGCTGTAATTCTTCACAATAAGGAGTTACAGGTTTTCCAAAATAACGAGCACTTCCCATATCCCAAGATGCTTTTGCAGCAATAAACAAAGGGTTATCCGGGTGTTTATCTGTAATTTCTTGATACATCTGCTCTATTTTACCAGCATATTTCATCCCGTATTTCATCCCGTCGTGTGCAACCCAAACGGTATACAATTGTGCTTGCAAATAGGTTATATAAGCGTTATTTGTAGTTATTGAGTTTGCATTATTGAGATATTCCTGAGCTTTATCAAGATTTGCTTTTAATGCTGCCTCTTCTCTATTGTCAAAATCTTTCCAATTTTTAATGATTGCTATTTGTGCCACATAATAATGAGGCAACCACTTATCGTTTTCGGCAGTAGATATACGTTCAAAAAGATTGGAGGCTTCTTCTGTTTTTTCGGCACCCAAAAGTTCAAAAGCTTTACGCATTCCTTGTTCATACTTTGTTTGAGCTGTTATTGTCGATACACATAACAGAAAAATGTAAATTAATGATTTCATAAGTATTCGATTTTTGATGATGTTTAATTGTGTTTTATAATGATAGTACTACTGTTAAATAATTAGATAAGAACGAGTCCGCTTTCGCGAAAGCGCAACACTACTTCTTAACATATTTATGTTATAAGATTAGATTTCTTTTTAATGTGTGTTTTTTTGAGCCAATATGTGATAAACATTCCTCCCAGAACGCTGGGAAGTAACCAACCCACAATTCCTAGAAGTACATCATTAGTAATTAAAAATGCTGTGACTGACGCGATAAAACCTCCAGATATCTTACCTATATGCATTCGTAAATATTTTTTACGTAACACTTGAAGATCTCTAAATGCTTTAAAATCTGAAAAGGCAGAAAGACCTTCTATGATTACAAAAACAATTAAAATACTTCTCATTAAACTTCCTAGTGTTATTACAAGTATTCCATAGGTAATCATTCCAACCGCTACAAAAAACATTATAGTAGACAGTACTTTATCCCATAAAATATTTCTATCATTTTGTACTTTTCTAAATCGTAAAGCTCGGTAACCCGAAAGCACGAGATAGGTGCTAAAAATGCCTACTACAAATAAAAAGTAACTATAATGACCTGGAATTACAGAAGCTACAATGCCAGATATCCCAGCTAGCATCATTGCATAAAAGAAAATGATACCAGATTTTTTATACCAGTTGTTTCCTTTACGAGCAATGATAGATATGGCTCCAGAAAGTAATGCTATAGAACCACTTATAGCGTGTAAAGAGATAAAAATGGCAAAGAATTGTTCTAATGTCATTTGATTATTAATTATGGCGCAAATATGGCGCAATCATCTTAGTAAGGCAATTTGAAATGACTCAACTGTGATTTTTTAAGATTGAATTGTATTTTATGTTTATCAATAAATAATCCATTATATACCTTATAAATTTTCTTAAACATATATTTGTACAAAGTGATACTATGAAAACCATTCTGAAGATCTTTATTTTAAGCTTCTTTATTCTAAACATAAGCTGTACAGAAAAAGTTAAGGATACTCCTATTGAAACTGTAGAAGAAACTACACCTACTGTAGAAATAGTAGATTGGAATGTTAAAGTAAAAGAAACTCTAAGTAAACAAACACCTTCATTTATACATAAAATAGATGCTACTCATCAAATAGTTTTACCTTATTACTATAGTGATATTGAAATTTATGAAACAAGTTATCTAAGTGATCCTTGGGATATTGAAATCTTAGAACGTTTTGAAGAGATAGAAGAACCTATTATTGAAGTTGCGTTTAATGGTTTTTTAGAGTCTCATTTTGGCGCAAAAGAAGATCTTGTTATTATTAACAATATTGACGAAGGTATAATCAGTATTGAAGATATTAAGAAAGAAAGAATGCTTTATAACGAAGATGCTACTATTATTTATGAGAACAATAATAGCTTTATTCTTATTGTTGATAGAGATGAAATGGTAATTCACCATATTCTTTACGACAGACTTAATAAGTCTTCTCTTTTATATACAGGTACTATTACATCGATAAATGATCTACCCTTAGAGAGTAACAAAGAGCTCTCTTTAGAACTTTTAAAAACTGCTGAAAATCTAAATAATGTATCACTACTCAATATAGATCACACATTTAAAACTATAAATGATTACAAAAGAATACAATCTCAAGTCATTACTGATAAAATTACATCTATATTTAAGCCTGCTAGTAAGCAAATAAAGCTTTTTATGGATGAGGAAGAGGTAATAAGTATAGGAACAAAGTATAACAATAATCTTCTAAAAGTCTTAAAAGCTAACACAGAAAGTGCTTCAAAAATAGATAAGCTACTATATGCTATAGAAACTAACAATCTTGAAGAAATTTTTAGTTCTATGGATAATCTTAGCAATTCTGACAGATCATTTCTCAAGATACCTTATGATAGAGATAACCTGATTATTCAACATACTAAAGACTTGTATACATATACAATAACTATGACGCATATTGATTTTACTGATGAGGTTATTAATAACATAATAAATATTGGGATATTAACTACTAATACTGGAGAATACTATATTTTAAAAATGGATAGTGACAATTTAATCCAAGCAGATTATTATACTAAATTATTAAACCACTTTATTAAAAGTAATTCCTTATAATTTAAAATATGAAATTATTTAACACGAATACCGTATTAAAATCTTGTATCTATTTTTTAATAGCTTTTGTAATAACATCGTGTAATACTATTGGTGATCAGATACAAAATATTGAACTTGAAGATAAAAAAATAAGTAACATTAAAGACATATCACTAACCAAAGGAGATGTTATAGTATTATGGACATATTATAATCTTGAATATAAAGAAAATTTACCATCATATCGTATTAAATATCATATTGAAAAAGATGACAACACTATTTTATTTGAGGTGTTTAACCTTCTAAATAACATTGATTATTCTTCAAAACCTATAATAAGATCATCAAAAAATACAGATAACACTTACATCACAAACGATGAAAATGGTGATGAAATAGAAAAAAACTACACAGAGTGGGAGTTTCAAAAGGAAGAACATCAATTTATTGTTGAAGAAGATGGTAGTTATTCCTTTGACTTTAAGTTATATAATGACAATAGCGGTTTTTTTAGTGACGAGATTAAAGTTGTTCTACGCAAATTGTAATTCTAATTTATATGTATTAAACCTTTTTCTACTAATTAGAAAATTCTTCAATATATAATTTTACTTGTTTATTATTTATTTCTGAATCGTGAGTATAAAAAGATTTATGTAATATATAATAAAATGCATAATACACGACTAGTAAAGATGGTATAGAAAACACTATTATACCTACATAGTATTCTTTTAAGTAAGGTAACAAATCATAGTAATCCATATTATCTTTTATTGTTGTAAATAAATAAATAGCTGTAGTAAGTAATGGTAGATATCTTCTCACTTTTTTAATATAGGCCAAAATGAAAGTAGCAAATAGAGTCAGTACAACAAATAAAAATAAAGATTTATTTGATCCTTCTGCTTCATAGTTAAGTACAGTATAAAGTATAGATAATACTGAAAACACCAATAAATGTATAGGACGGCTTTTTTTATTTTTCTTTAGATAAGCATCTATTTCTTGATTACTTTTCTTTCTTAAAATTATAAAAGCAAACGGAATTATATTTAGTATTGGAATTAATAGAAGTGTGTTGAATACTCCTAGATATCTTTTAAGTGAATATCCTCTATATTGTATAAAGTCTCCCATAGCTCTAGAAGTGACAAGAAGTGTTATTAATGTTGCGATATGAACTATGATATCCATAATCTCAAGACTTTGATTAAAAACACCTATAGTTATAACATCGCTACCTAAACTTAGAAAACAAGTTATTATTAGAGTATAGCTTATGAAAAATCCTTTTTTAAAGGAAGAACCACTTATATTTTCTTTAATAACTGGATTCAAAAATCTTTTTGGTGAACTTATAAAGTTCGAAATATAAATAAATGCTACAAAAGCGCTTATGATTTTTGCAGTTTCTATAAGAATAATAATCCCATAAAAAATATCTTTTAAATAAGAAGGATCAAAGATTACATATCTAACTAATTCAAATATTTTATCTAATCCATTATAAATTACCACAAATAACAAAAGTGAAATTAAAAAAACAGCTATTCTTTCTCTCAATGTATTTATAATCTTTTCGCTCTTTCCGTATAGTATTGAAAAGAGTAATAATGGAATAAAAATACCTAAGCCGTATATAAACTTATAAATTAAAATGCTATTATCAAATGTAGTATTGTAATCTATCCAATTATAGAGATCTAGCTTAAACACATAAAAAGGAACAAAAGCTATTTGAACAAGAACACCTTGTAACCACTTTTTATTTTTGTAGAAATACCATCCAAAAACTAACGTATTTAAAGCCCAACTTAAACTACGCCATATCAATTTATACTTGTACGTATCTGGAGTATACTCTTCAACATAATAATGAAGTTCTGAAATAAGTATAATAAGTAAAACTAACCATCCTATAGAGCTTAAAGCCTTTTTTTGACTAATTGAAAGTGTACCTGACATTATTTTAAATTACTTTGTAACAAACCTACTGAAATAAATACAACTCTTTGATTAACTTATTAAAAAAGGAATATTTAATTATACTATATCTTTCAATGATACTACTTATTACAAAATCTAAATTGTAAATTTAGAGAATAATGTTTTTTAAATTTGATTTTGATAGTATTGATGACTGAGATATAGGTTACGATTTTGATGTCTATTTTTGATTTTTGACTGATAAATATTTCAACATTCCTAATAATAAACTCAGAGATAATATCCTTCTATACTACTCGCTGCCATACACAAAGAAAATCATATCTTTGCGCCTTCTTAAAACAGCCCAATGAAGCGTCTTTTTAACAACTTTACTTCAAACCCTAAGAACGATATAACCGCAGGTATAACAGTTTCTTTAGCTATGATACCAGAAGTGGTAGCTTTTGCCTTTGTGGCTCAAATAAGTCCTATTGTGGCTTTGTTTGGCGCATTTGCAATAGGTATTATCTCTGCACTTTTTGGAGGAAGACCAGGTTTAATTTCAGGAGCAGCAGGAGCTGTTGCCGTGATTTTTGTAAATATGATACAAGTAGGTCACGCAAAAGGATTGTTATTTGATCAACCTGTTGAAAATATGGGTTATTTCTATCTACTGGCAGCGGTTGTATTAATGGGAGTTATACAAGTTTTTGCTGGATTATTTAAGCTAGGAAAATTTGTACGCTTGATTCCTCACCCTGTAATGATGGGCTTTGTAAACGGTCTAGCCATTGTGATCTTTCTTGCACAATTAGGAATGTTTAAAGAAAATAATAAAGATGTCTTTGACCAAAATATGCGTAATACTGAGTCCCAAGAAATGGTGTACACCGTATCTAATAATGAAGTGAAGGATATGTTATCCAATACCGTTTTATTTGTTATTAATGGAGATTCAATAATAAATAAAGCAACCAATGAAACAGTGTTTATATTATCTGATGGCCAAGTATTTGACGTAAACACAAAGAAAGTGGTGTTTAACGCTTCAGAAGATGGTTTCTACTCTATAACAGATAATGGTGTCGTAAAATCTTGGATGAAAGGAAAAACACTGTACACAATGATTGGACTCGTATTATTAACGATGTTAATTGTCTGGGGATTGCCTAAGTTAACAACAAAAATACCTGCTGCGTTAACAGCTATTCTAATCGTTTCTTTACTATCGATTTTTGGAGGTTTTGATTCTATCAACGTTGGAGAATTTATAAGAGACGGAGGGGGTGCTGGCTTAAACGGTATTGCTGAGATCTCTAGCAAGCTCAACGTATTTGAATTATGGGGAAATCTTCCGTTTAATTTAGACACTTTGAAGTTTATAACTCCTTATGCATTTCTAGCAGCTTCAGTTGGGCTAATAGAAACTTTAATGACAATGAACTTAGTCGATGAGTTAACAGAAACAAGAGGTAATGGAAATAAAGAATGTGTTGCGCAAGGAGCGGGAAATATTTTAAGTGGCATTTTTGGAGGTACAGGAGGCTGCGGTATGATTGGTCAAACAGTAATTAATATTAATGCAGGTGGAAGAGGAAGATTATCTGGAATAATGATGGCATTAACCTTACTAACCTTTATATTATTTGCAGATCGATTTATTGAGCAAGTACCCATCGCTGCTTTAGTAGGTGTTATGTTTATGATGGTTATAGAAACGTTTGCTTGGTCTAGTTTTAGAATTATTAAGAAAATACCAAAATTAGATGCATTTGTACTAATCATAGTTTCTGCAGTAACGGTCTTTTTTGATCTAGCCATTGCTGTGTTTGTAGGAGTTATTATTTCTACTTTATCATTTGCCTGGAGTAGTGCTAAGAGAATTAGAGCTAGAAAAAGAATGAGAGAAGATGGAACTAAAGTATATGAAATATGGGGACCTCTATTTTTTGGAAGTATTACCGCTTTTAATGATAAATTTGATATTAAAAATGACCCTGATAGCGTAGAAATAGATTTTGTAGAAAGTCGTATTTCTGACCATTCGGCTTTAGAAGCTTTATTTGTTTTGATTCAAAAGTATCAAGCAGCAGGAAAAACTATTAAGATTAAACATTTAAATGAAGAATCTAAGGAGTTAATGTATAAAGCAAGTGAAAAGTTTCACGATATTATTATTGATGCTGTAGACGACCCTAGATATCACTTGGCCGAGAACCCTGAAGCCTTCCCAAAATCTCTTAGTAAATACCAGTTTTAACTAAGCCACTATGGACTTAAAATCCATAGGTTCGGGCTGGTGACTTAAAGTGACCCCAAGGTCATTTCTCAATTATGAAATTCGTTGCATTACCATCGTCTGGTCTTCGATGATACTCCAAACTATATGAACAGTTAAACGAGAAACACTATGATCATTAGATCTTTGTCTTGGCATAAAAACAAAGGTAAAGTTTTTTAGAAGCTAAAGCGAAATGCACTAAAGTACATAGTTTTAACTATTTTTGAGACCAATAAAAGGTTTTAAGTAATTTAGTAGCAAAGCAAATTGAATAAAAAAGAGCATCGAAAATAAGATTCGATGCTCTTTTTTATGTTTTCGCGAAAGCGTATAATATCATATTAATAAGTGACTAATGCTCACCCCATTGCGTAAATGTTTTTGTATCTGCTATGCTATAAAAGAAATCCAAGTGTTTATATTTATCTATATAATGATATAAAGAATCTGGATTTTCAAATTCCTGAGTAACGTTGGTAGTCATACCACGTATTTGCATTTGATCTTCTTCCATCTCTACATTATATATGTAGTAAACACCATTATTATTCTTTTCAACAGTCTTAACATTTATAAAACGACTATCACCTACGTAAGATATATGACATTGATAGGTGGTTTTCTCCCACTTATCATTATCATTAAGTTCCATTTCATCTAAATATATAGTGGTATCATTAAGTTCTCTAAAAACATATTTCTTATAATCTAAGACTCCATAATTTCCGTCTTTTTCATACCAAGTACCTAGATACTCTTTTGGAAACATAACTTCCTTTTCTGTTACTGGAAATTGAGATTCATAAGGACAGGCTTGTAATAATAACATAGAAATAAAAACAAGCGCGATTTTAGTTGTTCGAACGACAACTTTGTGTAGTAATGTGATTTTCATATTTATTAATTTGGGGTACACAAAAATACAAAAAATCAACAACCTACAACACTTTAACCGCAAAAACAGTTATTTTATCTACATAAAAACTAAAAAACAAAGAAAGAACTTGCTTTGTAACACATATCTTATATAGGTCATCATCATAATTTTATAAAAAAAGAGTTCGAGATGTCTATCTCGAACTCTTTTTTTAAATACACACATTTTTGCGATAATGTATGCTATGCTTTAATAAAGTTATTTAATAAAACCCACTCCTGCCGTAGCATTTGTTTGCTGATCTATTAAAATAAAAGAACCTGTATTTTTATTTTGTGTAAAACTATCAAGAAGTAAAGGTTTGCTTAGTTGGATAGCTACATTCCCTATCTCATTGAGTTCTAATTGTTGTGTAGGCTCTGTTCCTGAAAAGTCTGTATGTATGAGAGATGTGATCTCTTTTACTTTTGCTAGTATTTGTGAAGTGCCTTGCTGTATCATATAATTAGTCCCAGGAGTAAGTGCATTTGTATCCATCCAACAAACCGTTGCTTGAAATTGCTTTGTGAGTTGTGGAGCTTCTTTTTCTTTAACTAATACATCACCTCTACTTACATTAATCTCAGTTTCTAATGTGATAGTACAAGAACTTCCTGGTCCCGCTTTTTCAAATGATTGATCATAAAATAATATGTCTTTTACTGTAGATGTTTTTCCAGAAGGTAAAACGGTTATTGTATCTCCTACAGATAAAGAACCACCTACTACTTTTCCTGCATACCCTCTAAAATCGTGATACTCGTCTTGTTTAGGACGTATTACTGTCTGCACGGGAAAACGTACTCCTGTAGCTACAGCTATGGATGGATTAATATTTTCTAAATGCTCTAACATTGTATTACCATCATACCAAGACATTTCTTGAGAAGACGTAACTACATTATCGCCTTTAAGTGCACTTATAGGTATAAAAGTAATTTTTTGGTCTGTAAAGTTTTGCTTTGCGGCAAGTGCTTTAAAATCTGCAACAATAGTACTAAATGCTTCCTCGCTATAATTAACAAGATCCATTTTATTGATAGCAACAACCACTTCTTTTACTCTCAATAAATCATTAATAAAAAAGTGTCTGTATGTTTGCTCTACAACACCTTTACGTGCATCTACAAGTATTATAGAAGCCTGTGAAGTAGAGGCGCCAGTGACCATATTACGAGTATATTCTACGTGACCTGGAGTATCTGCTATAATATAGCTTTTCTTTTTTGTAGAAAAATAAATATGCGCAACGTCAATTGTGATGCCTTGCTCACGCTCTGCTACAAGACCATCTGTTGCAAGAGAAAAGTCTAAATAATCAAATCCATTTGCTTTACTCTTTGCTTCTATCGCTTCTATCTTATCTGTAGTTAACGATTGTGTATCATATAACAGTCTACCTATTAACGTACTCTTACCATCGTCTACACTTCCTGCTGTTGCTATTTTTAATACTTCCATAACTTGTGAGCTACCTGCTCGTATAACATTACTCGTTTATCCAACTAAATTTGCGCTTTATTTACTAGTCTATCTAAAGAATATTTAAAAGCTATATCTATACGTGTTTTTAATAGTGCGCTTTCGCGAAAGCGTACTTCCTAGAAATACCCTTGTTGTTTTCTTTTTTCCATTGCAGCTTCAGATCTCTTATCATCTATACGAGCACCACGTTCTGAAATGGTAGACTCACGTATCTCTCCCACCACTTTCTCTAATGTATCTGCCTCAGAAAGTACAGCTGCTGTACACGACATATCTCCTACTGTACGGAAACGAACAGTACGTTCTACTACCTCTTCATCTTCTGCTCTAAAAACAACATCATCTTGAGCAGACCAAAGCATTCCATCTCTCAAAAATGTTTTGCGCTTATGAGCAAAATAGATACTAGGAATCTCTATCTGTTCTTTATTAATATAACTCCATACATCAAGCTCTGTCCAGTTACTTATAGGAAAAACACGTACATTCTGGCCGTGATCTATATTTCCATTTAAATAATCAAAAAGTTCTGGACGTTGATTCTTTTCGTCCCATTGTCCAAAATCATCACGAACAGAAAAAATACGCTCTTTAGCACGTGCTTTTTCTTCATCCCGACGGGCACCTCCTATTGCAGCATCAAATTTAAACTCTTCTAGTGCATCTAATAAAGTGGTAGTTTGTAACATATTACGACTCGCATATTTACCAGTTTCTTCTACTACTTTCCCTGCATCTATAGAGTCTTGAACATTACGTACAATAAGTGTAAGCCCTAATTCTTTTACTAATTTATCTCTAAAAGCTATTGTCTCAGGAAAGTTATGCCCTGTATCTATATGTAATAAAGGAAACGGTATTTTTGCAGGAAAAAACGCTTTTTGAGCAAGTCTTACTAGTGTAATACTATCTTTTCCTCCAGAAAATAAAAGAACTGGACGCTCAAACTGAGCGACTACTTCTCTAAATATGTAAATTGCCTCACTCTCTAGAGGGTTTACATTGAGTGTTTTTCTAATATCTTTAGTAGCTTGTTTTACAGTTACTTCCATAAATTATTCTTATAAATGTATACCACACTCTCTATGAGCTAGTACTTTTGTAGGATCGTAGTAATCAAATTCGTTTGGTAAATTATGAGTTTCTAAATACGTATCTAGTTTTACATCGTCATAATTATAGAAAGGGCTTACTTTCAATACACCATCTTTACTTAAACTAAAAATGTCAAGCGAGTCTCTTAAAGCTGTTTGTCCTTTTCGTAAATTAGTAAACCATACATCTGGTTTATGAGTATTCATTGCTCTTTTAAAAGGCTCTAACTTCACTTGTTCTGTAAATAATGCGTGACGACTATCAGTAATTTCAGGAATACCCATTATACTAGTACGATGAGCTACTGTTTGCCTAGGAACATATAAGTCTATCTTAAGATCTAATGATGTTATGAGTTCTTGGGCGTGCTTATAGGTTGCTACTGTATTGTATCCAGAATCACACCATATTACAGGTATCAATTTATGCACAGAACTACAAGCATATAGTATAGCTCCTTCATAAGGTCTAAAATTTGTAGTTACTACTGGTCTAGAAGCTTGTTCTAATGCAAAAGAGATAATCTCTTCAGGCATAGCATTTTTAAATCGTTCATTAAAAGCAACGACTTTATCTGTTGTAAATACTCCCATAGTTTCTTATTTGCCCCAAGTTACTTTATTCCAAATACGCTCGTGTACAAAATACAACACGAGTTTAGTAAGAAAATCTACTGATGCAATAGAAGATGCTAGCAATAACTCCCCAGTGATAAAATAAGACACTACAAGTGTATCTATTGTACCTATTAATCTCCAACTAAGCGCTTTTATAACACTACGCAAAGGCTTTTCTGAGTTTTTATCTTGGCTATAAGACTGATTCTCATTCTTTTGCTTTGAAATCAATATTTGATCTAAAATCATAACTTTAAGCTGTTTATACTATTACCCTACTAAATTAGTAGACTATTATGCAAAAGACGTAAATTTCTACAAGTCTCACAACATTTTATCTATGTTTTATGGATTCTAGCATACATTTTATGGCATTATTAAATTATACTCCTATTTATATTTAATCATTTAACGCAAGCACACTGAATATGCAAAAAAACCTCTAGAAATTTATCTAGAGGTTTTTATATATTATAATGATATTGTTTAGAGTTAACTATTCATTGAGATAAGAAATTCTTCATTATCACGAGTGCTCTTAATACGATCACTCATAAACTCCATCGCCTCAACAGGGTTCATATCTGCAAGATATTTACGAAGTACCCATAAACGTTGGGTAGTATCTTTACTGTGAAGTAAATCGTCTCGACGGGTTGATGAAGAAGTGAGATCTATTGCAGGGAAAATACGTCTATTTGCAATATTTCGATCCAGTTGTAACTCCATATTACCAGTACCTTTAAACTCTTCAAAAATAACTTCATCCATTTTTGAACCTGTTTCTGTGAGTGCAGTTGCTATAATAGATAAAGAACCTCCACCTTCTATATTACGAGCCGCTCCAAAGAAACGTTTAGGTTTATGTAATGCATTTGCATCTACACCTCCGGAAAGAATTTTTCCAGAAGCTGGTTGCACGGTATTGTATGCACGAGCTAATCGTGTTATAGAATCCAATAAGATTACTACATCGTGACCACACTCTACAAGGCGTTTTGCCTTTTCAAGTACAATATTTGCTACTTTAACGTGCTCGTGAGCTTCCTTATCAAAGGTAGAAGCAACTACTTCTCCTTTAACATTACGTTGCATATCTGTAACTTCTTCTGGACGCTCATCTATTAGTAAAACGATTTGATATACCTCTGGATGGTTTGCTGCAATAGCATTTGCAACATCCTTAAGAAGCATTGTTTTACCTGTTTTAGGTTGTGATACAATCATACCACGTTGTCCTTTCCCTATGGGCGCAAACATATCCATCACACGTGTTGATATACTAGCTTGACGCTTTGCTAAGTTAAATTTTTCTGTAGGAAATAATGGTGTAAGATGCTCAAAAGAAACACGATCTCTAACAATATTAGGGTTAAGACCATTGATTCTACTCACCTTAATTAATGGAAAATACTTCTCTCCTTCTTTAGGAGGTCTTAT
>CALKZS010000164.1 GCA_938002835.1 uncultured Dokdonia sp.
CTTGGTCCTTGTAACATCCCATCTTTACTTATATCTGTACAAATAACATAAGACACTCCTTTCTTTTGGTAGTCATTTATAAACTCGACTACATCATCATCAGAGGCTTCTAACCATCCTGAGATTGCTATTTTGCGGTGATGTGCATCTGCGCCTAAAATAATTTTATCATTACCATACGTATCAATCCACTTTAAAAAAGTAGCAGGTTCTTTTACGGCAATACTTCCTCCTGTGATTTGAGATGCACCACTTTCAAAAGCAATACGTAAATCTTCGTCTGTTTTTAAACCTCCGCCAAAATCTACACTTAAGCTGGTTTGAGAGGCAATTTCATCTAAAATCTTATGATTTACAATGTGCTTGCTTTTTGCACCATCTAAATCTACAAGATGTAAGTGTTTTATACCGTGAGCTTCAAAGTTTTTTGCTACCTCTAACGGATTTTCATTATATATCTTTTTGGTATTATAATCGCCTTTTGAAAGACGTACACATTTACCTTCTATAATATCTATTGCTGGTATTAATCTCATATTTTTAAAAAGTAGAAAGTAGAAAAACGAATGTAGAACTACTTCTTATTTATTAATTTCCTTTTTGATGTATTAATTGACGAAACGTTGAAAAACAAGATTATTATATTCTCTACTTTTAGGTAACTGTGAACAGAGTTTCCAACAGTCAATCGTAAACCGCTTTGTTCTAATCTTTAAATCTTCCATACTATATTTCCGATTTCGTTTTTCTACTTTCTATTTTTTTAGCAAAGCTACATTTCTAAAAAATTCTTCAAAATCTGTTCTCCTACGGCACTACTTTTTTCTGGATGAAACTGAGTTCCATAAAAGTTATCTTTTGCCAGTGCACTTGAATATGCAACTCCGTATTGAGTAGTTGCAATAGTCTCTGCAGTAATAGGCGCATAAAAACTATGTACCATATAGATATATGCATTGTTATCAACGCTTGTAAATAACGTTGATTTTAAATCATTAATAGTGTTCCATTGTATTTGTGGGACTTTTATAGTGTGTTCGCTTTCGCGAAAGCGTATCACATCTACATCAAAAATACCTAATCCCTTGGTATCACCTTCTTCAGAACCATTACACATTAACTGCATCCCTAAACAAATGCCTAAAACAGGTTGCTTTAATGTGGGAATCACTTTATCAAGTCCTGTATCTCTAAGTTTTGCCATCGCACTACTCGCCTCGCCTACTCCTGGGAAAATAACTTTATCTGCTGTTCGAATCTCCTCTTCATTATTACTAAGTATTGCTGTATGCCCAAGTCGTTCTATCGCAAACTTAATACTCTGAATATTTCCTGCTCCGTAATTTATTATTACAATCTTCATAATTATACTACTATATAATAGACTACAACATCCCTTTTGTACTTGGTAATATCATTTTATCTGGATCTCTTTTTACAGATACTTTTATTGCTTTTGCAAATGCTTTAAAAATGGCTTCTATTTTATGATGTTCATTCTCTCCTTCTGCTTTAATATTTAGGTTTGCTTTTGCGCCGTCTGTAAATGATTTAAAGAAATGAAAAAACATCTCTGTAGGCATTTTACCTATCATCTCTCTTTTAAATGAAGCATCCCAAACTAACCAGTTTCTTCCTCCAAAATCTATCGCTGCTTGTGCAAGACAATCATCCATTGGTAAACAAAAACCATAACGCTCTATTCCAAGCTTGTTTCCTAATGCTTTTGCAAATACTTCTCCTAGTGCGATAGCGGTATCTTCTATGGTATGATGCTCATCTACTTCTAGATCTCCTTTTACTTGTATGTCTAGATCCATATGACCGTGACGTGAGATTTGATCTAACATATGATCAAAAAATGCAATACCTGTAGCTATATTTGACTTTCCTGTACCATCTAGATTTAGTGTGATGTTAATGTCTGTCTCGTTTGTTTTTCGCGAAAGCGAAGCAACTCTACGTTCCATTTTTAAGAACTCGTATATTTTTTGCCAGTCGTTTGTCTCTATGGCTATATCTTTATTGAGCTCGTCTTCAGAAATTGTAATCTCTCCAGTTCCTAACTGTGTATTGTCATTAATAAAAATTCCTTTTGCTCCTAGATTTGTTGCCAGTTGCATATCTGTAAGTCTATCTCCTATCACAAATGAGTTTGCGAGATCATAGTCTTCAGAAAAATATGCTGTGAGTAAACCTGTTCCTGGTTTTCTAGTGTCTTTATTCTCGTGCGGAAATGTGCGATCTAAAAACACCTTATCAAAAACAACACCTTCATTTTCAAAAGAGTTCATTATAAAATTATGCACTGGCCAGAATGTATCTTCTGGAAAAACATCTGTTCCTAAACCATCTTGATTTGTGATCATTACCAGCTCATAATCTAGCTCTTGTGCTATTTTACCTAAATATGTAAACGCTTTTGGGTAAAAAGTCATTTTTTCAAATGCATCTATTTGCTCATCTACCGTTTCCTTGATGATGGTACCATCTCTATCTATAAATAATACTCTCTTTTTCATTATTCTCTTTTATTAAGCTTCTTTACTTCCAAAAATTCTTTTCTTGAATGCTCCAAAAACTGCTACTGCTCCAATAGCTATAAACTTCCAAAACTTTGCTAAAAATGCAAAAAAACCAACTTTTGCTAATACTTTACCTGCAATCAAACCTCCTATTCCATATGCAGCTACCTCATCGATATCTGGATCAAACTCATCATATTGATTTCCTGGCAAAAAGGTCACACTCTCTAAAATAGGGTCTAGATTTTCTTGTACATCTAGTAGTACGTCCATATCTCCTATTATATTAAGATTCATATAACCTCTACGTCCTAGTACACGAACATTGTAGTTTAACGTATTGATCTCGTCATTATCAAAATTGAGCTCTTTTGCCCAATGTAATTTTTTATTCTCTTGATCATAAAATGGTGGAGATGCCCATCCTAAAAATTTTATTTCTGCATACCCTAATTTTATACGCTCTTGATTATAGAGTTTTTGATCTTCTTGCATTTCCTCAAGAAGATCATCATAATCTATATCTGCAGCTTCATCATCTTCTATATATCCTTCATCAGAATATGACACCTCTATTGCATAAGATATATCTGCTGGAGACTCTTCCTTTTTTAATAACATTCCTACTGTCGAATTATCATCAGGATTACCCCAAACATCTACCAGCACTCTCTTAGCTTGTTCTTCATCTAAAAATTTATATCCTTCAGGAATTTCAAGAACTGCCGTCGCTCTGTCAAGCTGTACAGAACCATATTCATAATTAAAAGTAGCATCCAGACTATCTGAATATGCTTGAAATTCTTTGAATTCTTCCAGCATTTCTGTAGTAATTTCAAACTCCTCGTCTGTTGTTTCTTCTTGAGCTACTCCATTAGTAACTGGAATAAGACACAAAAAAAGGCATAATAATTTAAGGTAATTTACTTTCATAATATATTTAGTTAGTTATTGATAGTAGTGCTTCTATTAGTTTTTTATTTTCTTGCGAAGTCCCTACTGTAAATCGCAAGGTGTTTTCACAAAGGGTTTGCGTGCTTCGGTTACGTATCACAATTCCCTTTTCTATGAGTTCATTATATCTCTCGTTTGCATTATCTACTCGCGCCAGTATAAAGTTTGCTTCAGATGGAAATATTTGCTTTACAAAACTGCATTTACTTAATGATACTTCTAGCTTAGTGCGTTCTTCTTTTATAGATGCTATCTCTGCCTTTACTTCATCTTGATTTATATAACGCTCTAATGTTTGTTGCTGTGTGAGCACATTAACATTATATGGAGGTTTTATTTTATTGAGAATCTCAACAATCTCTTGTGATGCCCAGCAAAACCCTAATCTCAAACCTGCAAGACCATATGCTTTAGACATTGTTTGTACCACAACCAAATTAGGATATTTTGATAATTGCTGTGACCAACTCTCACTCTCTGCAAAATCTATATAAGCCTCATCTAAAATTACAAGGCCGCTAAAGCTTTGAAGAATATGTTCAATTTTCGAAGCAGCTATTATATTTCCCGTTGGGTTATTAGGTGAGCAGATAAAGATCATTTTAGTACACTGATCTACTGCTTCCAGCATTTTTTCTGGCTGAATTTGAAAATCTAAATCTAACGGCACTTCTTTAATCCCTATATCATTTGTATTAGCCAGTACTTTGTACATACCATATGTAGGCGGTACTATAAGCACGTTATCTGTTGCTGGAATACAAAAAGCTCTAAACAGAAGATCTAACACCTCATCACTGCCGTTACCTATAAAGAGATTTTCTTGAGATAACTTTTGCTCTGTAGCTATCATAGATTTTAGGTCTCTTTGTTTTGGATCTGGATAACGATTATATTGCGTTGTATATGGATTTTCATTTGCATCCAGAAAAACCATTTCCTTTTTAAAATCTTTAAACTCATCTCTCGCCGAACTATATGGTTTCATCGCAGCCACATTTGCTCTCACTAGGGTATTTATATTAAATGTATTTTTCATTATTGAATACTAAACAATTAGAGTCTTAATTAGAGTTTTTTAATGCATCAAGACGTAATGTAACTGCATTTTTATGAGCATCAAGTCCTTCTGCTTCTGCCATTAACTCTATAGTACGACCTATATTTTGAATCCCTTGTTTTGATATTTTCTGAAACGTCATACTCTTCATAAAGCTATCTAGATTAACACCGCTGTATTGCTTTGCATACCCATTAGTAGGCAATGTATGATTTGTTCCAGAAGCATAATCTCCCGCACTTTCTGGTGTATAGTTTCCTATAAAAACAGAACCTGCGTTTGCTACATTATCTACATAAAATGACTCATCACTTACACAAACTATAAAGTGTTCTGGACCATATTCATTAATTAAAGCAAGAGCGGTTGCATCGTCTTCTACATAAATTAGTTTGCTGTTTTCTATAGATTTTTCTGCAATATGCTTTCGCGAAAGCGTACTCAACTGCAATTCTATTTCTTTTTCTACTTCATCTATAAGTTTGCGAGAAGTTGATACTAATATCACCTGACTATCTATCCCGTGTTCTGCCTGGCTTAATAAATCTGAAGCTACAAAAGCCGCATTTGCCGAATCATCTGCCACCACCAAAAGTTCTGAAGGTCCTGCTGGCATATCGATAGCGACACCGTGTTTTGTTGCCAACTGTTTTGCAACAGTCACAAACTGATTACCAGGTCCAAAAATCTTATATACTTGAGGAATGGTTTCTGTCCCAAATGTCATCCCTGCAATAGCCTGAATACCTCCTACTTTAAATATTTGAGTCACCCCACAAAGTTGTGCTGTATATAAAATAGCAGGATGTATATTGCCTTGAGCATCTGGTGGTGTACATAGAATGATCTCTGTACATCCTGCTATTTTTGCAGGAATTGCCAGCATTAATATGGTAGAAAACAAAGGTGCTGTTCCTCCTGGAATATACAAACCTACTTTTTGAATAGGTCTTTTTTCTTGCCAGCACATCACACCTTCTGTTGTCATAATTGCGATACGACCTGTTTTTTGAGCAGCGTGAAAACATTCTATATTTTCTCTGGCTTGCTGTATCGCTTCTTTTAAATCTTGAGAAATTTGAGATTGTGCAATTGCTATCTCTTCTGAAGAAACAATCATCGTGTCTAAAACAGCTTTATCAAACTTTGTTGTATACTTTGCTACAGCCTTGTCTCCTTCGGTGTTAACTTCATTAAAAATGGTCGTTACCGTAGCTTCTATATCATTTACTGTTTGAGTAGGTCTTTTCAAAATAGAAGACCAAGATGCTCTTTCTGGGTTATAAATTTTATTCATCAGGATAGATATTTAAGATACCATTTTCTCTATTGGACAAACTAAGATTCCTTCGGCACCTTCTTTTTTGAGCTCTTCTATAATATCCCAAAATTGGTTTTTATCTACCACCGAGTGAACACTACTCCACCCAGATTCTGCAAGTGGTAATACTGTAGGGCTTTTCATTCCTGGTAAAATTTCTATAATTCTGTCTAAATTTTTGTTAGGTACATTTAGTAATACATACTTAAAGTTTCTTCCTTTAAGTACCGATTTCATACGAAACTGTAACGTGTTTAATATTACTTGTCTTTCTTCTGAAATAGTAGGCGACACGGTTAAAACAGCTTCTGACGTGAGCATTTGCTCTACTTCTTTAAGATTGTTTTTAAAAAGTGTACTACCACTAGACACGATATCACAAATCGCATCTGCTAAACCTATATTAGGAGCGATCTCTACAGATCCATTAATAATATGTAAATCTGCTGTTACTCCTTTAGAATCAAGATATTTTTTTACTGTATTTGGGTAGGAAGTTGCAATACGCTTCCCTTCTAAATCTTTTACTGAAGTATAACTTGCAGACTTGGGTATTGCGAGAGAAACTTTACATTTTGAAAAACCTAAACGCTCTACAATTGTTAGATCTTCTCCTTTTTCTATGAGTGTATTTTCTCCAAGAATAGCAATATCTACAACACCATCTCTTAAGTATTGTGGGATATCTCCATTACGAAGGTATAGTACTTCTAAAGGAAAGTTACGAGAGATCGCCTTTAGTTGATCTTTACCATTATCTATAGACACACCACAATCTTTTAATAATTGAAGTGACTCTTCATTAAGACGACCAGATTTTTGAATAGCAATTCTAATTTTTTGACTCATTTTTAATTTTCTTAGCTTGAGATATCCAAAAGAAAAACCCGTTTGAATATCTCAAACGGGTTTATAATTTATGATATTAACACATACCAAACTACCTCGCTTGAGCGACTATTGTAGAATGATGATGTAGGTTTTTTGTTTTCATTATTTCTAGAGCAAATTTAAGAAGTTCTTTGTTAAAAACAAGTGGATAACGTAAAATTATATTTGATTAAGTCGTGATTCTTTTTACTAGATTTGATTAATACCTTAGATTATAAAATAAAAGATTAGGTATAACTGTAAAATGAAAGGATGTTTGGGTACTTTTATTGTATTTATGATATGGACTTCCATATGCTTCTTCTATTATAATACAGGAGGTATTACAAATATAATGCATAAAAGAGCTATCACTAAAAGTGAAACTTCAGATACATCTCCTCAAACACAGGACCTAACACCTGACACTTTTTTATCTAATAATGATAATGAATTATCATTTACCCATATTGATAGTACAGAGTCAAAACGAATAGCTAATGAGATTGAAAAATCAATTACTACATTAGATACAACTAACTTTCTCAAAAAAACACCTGCTCCTAAACTCATTAATGAAGTCACCACAACTATTTTAAGACCTTCATATAATGACTCTCATATAGTAATACTTGATGAGCAACTAATAAATTTTGCTGCAGATTTAAAAAAAACATTACTAGAAAACCCAGCTAAAAAAGTAACTATTATCGGTCATACAGATAGCACGGGAGATAATGAAGACAATCTAGCTTCGGGTCTAAAAAAAGCGCAACAAGTAAGATGGTATCTCACAGCAAAAAGAGGAATATCTGCCTCTAAAATTGTTGCCACTTCTCAAGGAGAAGAAAACCCTATTGAAGATAATACTACTCTTGAGGGAAGAGCTCTAAATAATCGTCTAGAAATTATTGTAAACTAAAATGACATACATACATTTTTTTATAGATGCAATACCTTTCTTCTTTATAGAGATATTTATAATGATGTTTGTAACTTTTTTAATAGGTTACATTGGGGCGACAATAGTTACTAAATCAAAAATAAATAGACTTAATGAAGAACACTTAAAACTAACAAACGATCTCAAATCCAACATAGCGTTTCTTCAAAAAAAGCTTGAGCATATAAATAACTTAGATAAAAAGGAAGATATCTATCCCAGAAAAGATAGAATGAATCAAGATTTTGAGCAACTTAAAATACACAAAAGAGCTTTTTCTAAAGATGTAATTTCTAATAAACTTCCCGATAAAAAAGAAACTCCATTAAATTTTAATCGCATAGGTATCGCTAATAAAGCAGATCGCAATGATCTTCAGAAAATTTCTGGTATAGGCTCTTTTACAGAAATTAAATTAAATGAACTTGGCATTTACACCTATAAACAAATAAGCAATTTTACTGAAGAAGATATCACTATAATCACAGAGCTCATTAAATTCTTTCCAGATAGAATTAAGAATGATAAATGGGTTTCAAAAGCTAAAAATTTATACTTAGAACAAGAAAATAAAGGCAAACCAAGCGCAACTATAAATGCGCCTAAAAAAGAAATCACTTCATAGATTACTTTCTACTCTTTATATTAATTTACAAAAAGAAGTTCTCTATATTTAGGTAATGGCCATAGTTCATCCTCAACTAATAGTTCTAGTTTATCACAATGCTTTCTAATAGTATTAAAAAAAGCTATTACTTCTTCAGCATAATATTTTGCTCTTTTTTCTAATTCTAGCACATTTGCTTTACGTCTAGTATCTGTCATATCTAAAATAAGCGCGTTTACTATAGCCACCTTTTCTGAAATAATTTTTATAATAAGTGTTTGCGCTTTCGCGAAAGCGGTATACTCCTCTCCATATATTTCCTTAAGACCTTTTACATTATCAATAAGCACATTTTGATATCTTATTGCTGTAGGAATAATATGATTACGAGCAATATCACCTAAAACACGACTTTCAATCTGAATACGTTTTACATACTCTTCAAGCTCTATCTCATAACGCGCTTGTATCTCTACCTTATTCATTATTGATAGATTCTCAAATATGTGAATACTTGAAGCAGACACTTTTGCTTTAAGAGCTTCTACTGTGTTTTTATTGTTACTTATCTTGCGTTTTTTTGCTTCTTTCTCCCAAGCTGCTCCATACCCATCTCCCTCAAAACGAATACTTTTACTATCTTTAATGTACTCCCTTAATACATTAAAAATAGCATCGTCTTTTTTCATTTTCTTACCTTCTATCAACGCATCTACAGAAGATTTAAAATCTATGAGTTGCTGTGCCACAATTGCATTGAGCACTGTCATAGGGCTTGCACAGTTTGCTGAAGAGCCTACAGCTCTAAACTCAAATTTATTCCCTGTAAAAGCAAAAGGAGAAGTTCTATTACGGTCTGTGTTATCTAAAAGTATTTCTGGAATTTTTCCTATTACATTGAGTTTAAGATCTGTCTTTTCCTGAGGCGAAAGCTTACCATCGGTTACTTTTTCAAGCTCATCAAGCACTCGTGTTAACTGAGATCCTATAAAGACAGATATAATTGATGGAGGTGCTTCATTAGCTCCTAAACGATAATCATTACTTGCACTAGCAATAGAAGCACGTAACAACTCTTCGTGTGTGTGTACTGCTTTTATGGTGTTTATAAAGAATGTAAGAAATTGTAAATTTTTCATTGGAGTACTTCCTGGACTTAAAAGATTTACTCCTTTATCTGTAGCAAGAGACCAGTTATTATGTTTTCCACTACCATTTACTCCTGCAAAAGGCTTCTCGTGAAAAAGAACTTTAAAATGATGTCTTTGCGCTATTTTTTCCATTACATCCATAAGTAGCGCATTATGATCTACAGCAAGATTTGCTTCTTCATACACTGGAGCAATTTCAAACTGATTAGGTGCTACTTCGTTATGCCTAGTCTTGACGGGAATACCTAATTGTAGACTTTCCTGTTCTAACTCTTTTAAATAAACAAGCACTCTACTAGGTATAGAACCAAAATAGTGATCTTCTAGTTGCTGTCCTTTTGCACTTGCGTGACCTAATAATGTCCTTCCCGTAAGTGTTATATCTGGTCTAGCAGCTGCAAGAGATTTATCTATTAGAAAAAACTCTTGTTCCCAACCTAAAGTGGCTGTGACTTTGCTTACGTTTTTATTAAAATAATGAGCCACATTTGTTGCAGCAACATCTATAGCATTTAATGCTTTTAACAACGGTGTTTTATAGTCTAGTGCTTCTCCTGTATATGCTACAAAAACAGTAGGTATGCACAGCGTTTTATCATATATAAAAGCTGGAGATGTAGGGTCCCAGGCGGTATATCCTCTTGCTTCAAAAGTATTGCGTATGCCTCCATTTGGAAAACTAGACGCATCTGGTTCTTGCTGTGCAAGTTGTGCTCCGTCAAACTTATCAATCACGTGTCCATCTGTTGTAATTTCAAAAAAAGCATCGTGCTTCTCTGCAGTAGCCCCTGTTAGTGGCTGAAACCAGTGTGTATAATGAGTAGCTCCTTTTTCTAGGGCCCAAGTTTTCATTCCTGTAGCGATCGAATCTGCAGTAATTCTACCTATATTATCTCCTTTATTAATTGCATTTTGAACACTTTCATATGAAACTGTAGATAAATATTGTCGCATTGCTTTATCTCCAAAAACATTTTTTCTAAAAAGGTCTACAGGTTTTTCTTTACTATTAAATTCAACTTTAAATCGTTGATGAATATCGTGAAGTGCTTGAAAACGTAATTTTGACATCTAGTAAATAGTTATTTTTTAAACTATGAATTTTCTAACTAATCGTATTGTAAAAAATACTGTTAAATGGAAGGTTCAATTAAGGATTAGTATAGATAATATTTACGACAAATATATATAATTTCCTATATTATTAAGTTTTATCTAATACCCCCTAAATTTTTAGGGGCATAAGTAAAAGAATCATAATTTTTAACAAATCACCCCCTCTAAATAGTAGGTTAATTAAAACAAAATTTTATATTTGTCATATTAACTTAAAATTCAGAATGCCAGTATGAGTAAGTCTAAACTAGAATATATTTGGTTAGATGGGTATACACCCACACAAAACTTAAGAAGTAAAACAAAAGTTGTAAATGATTTTAGTGGTAAACTAGAAGATTGTCCTATATGGTCTTTTGATGGATCATCTACAAAACAAGCTTCTGGTGGATCATCAGATTGTCTTTTAAAGCCTGTTGCTATATACCCTGATCCACAACGTACAAATGGATTTATAATAATGACAGAAGTTCTAAATGCAGATGGAACTCCTCACGCTAGTAACCATAGAGCAAATATTGATGATAATGATAATGACTTCTGGTTTGGTTTTGAGCAAGAGTACTTCATTATGGATACTGCTACACAACTTCCATTAGGATTCCCAATAGGAGGATATCCTGGACCACAAGGAATGTATTATTGTTCTGTAGGAGGTAAAAACACTCACGGTCGTGATTTTGTAGAAGAGCACGCAGATCTTTGTATAGAAGCTGGTCTTAACTTTGAAGGAATTAACCAAGAGGTTGCTTCTGGACAGTGGGAATTTCAACTTTTTGCAAAAGGTGCAAAAAAGGCTGGTGACGAAATATGGGTAGCTCGTTACCTTTTGGATCGTCTTACTGAGCAATATGGATGGTATATCGATTACCACCCAAAACCTATTAAAGGAGATTGGAATGGTTCTGGGATGCACGCTAACTTCTCTAATACTACTTTAAGAACTTGTGGATCACAAGAAACGTATGAAAAGATATGTGAAGCATTCCGCCCTGTAACTAAAGAGCACATAGAGGTTTATGGAGCTTTTAATGATCAACGTTTAACAGGTTTACACGAGACTGCAGCTATTACAGATTTCTCTTATGGAGTATCTGATCGTGGAGCGTCTATACGTATTCCTATTATTACAGTAGAACAAGGATGGAAAGGATGGTTAGAAGACCGTCGTCCTGCATCTAATGCAGATCCATATAAAGTAGCTGGACGTATAGTTGAGACTGTAAAAAGTGCAAAACTATAAGAAAATAGTTATTCTTTTTAATATAATAATAACAAAGCGTCCAATTATAAAATTGGGCGCTTTTTTAATAATTTGTTTGTTAGTTTTAGGCTATTTCTATAGATCTAGGCGGCTGCACTTGAGCTTCTTTCTTTTTAGGTAAAGCAATTACCAGTATCCCATTATTATATGTAGCTTTAATTTTTAAAACATCTACACTCTTAGGGATTTTAAATGATCTTTCAAAAGATGCGATACTAAATTCTCTACGCGCAAATTGTTCTTTTTGAATATCATTATTATCTTCTTTATCTACTTTAAGAATAAGGATTTGATTATCTAATTCTAATTGAAAATCTGCTTTTATATATCCTGGAGCAGCAACCTCAATACGAAAGGATTGATCTTGCTCTAGGATATTAACTGCTGGGGACTTTAATGGAGCTACAAAATTACTTGTTCTCCCTCCTAACCAGTCTGTATTAAAAAGTTCTTCTAAAATTGAAGGTACATACGGTGCTGTATTTTTTCTAACTAATGTCATAATTATTTTTTTTAAGATTTTGATTATTCTAAGTCAAAATTAATTCCAATATTCAAAATATGACTTTTTGTCATTTTTTAATCTTAAACAGATGTCATTTTGTCTTATACGCTTTTAAATAATGTGATTTTTGTTTTGCTTTCGCGAAAGCGCATAAAAAAACACCTCTATTATGAGGTGTTTTTACGTTGTTCAACTTATTTAAAACTTGACTCTTTATTTAGAATCAAAAACTTCCATCATACTTGAAAATTGAGATACGTCAATATCTGTTTTTTCTAATGACTGTGCTAGTCGCATCATATCTCCTACATTCATATCATCTCCTAATAAACGTGCTAGCATAAAACCTTTATTTTCATCTGCTCCAAAAAAGATTACTTCATCTATAGCGTCTTCTTCTCCTTTAAAATATAAACGCATTGATCCCATATCTGAACTTGCTTTCATTAGCTCTTCATAATCATCTGTAGCCAGTATTGTTTTTACTTTATCGCGTTCTGCTTGCATTTTTGAAGTATCACCTTCTTTAGTCTGATATGCCATTAAGTTCACTTTTCTTACAGTTTTAAAAACTTTTTGTTGTTCTTCTGAAAGAAGGCTCATATTATTTCCTATAAGACTTGTTGGGACATCTATCAATATAAAATCGCTATTCTCTTGATTATCTACATAATACTCTTGCAACGACTGTTGGTTGCTACAGCTAGTTAACATCATTATAGAAATGATAGCAATCATTGTATGTTTTACACTATTGATCATAGGTTATATCTTTTCTGCTTTTTCTACCTCTTTGAGAGCTTCACTACCTTTAAAATGAAGATCTTGTGCGAGTTTTGAAATTTGTTTCAAATCTATATTTCCAGTTACTTGAAAGAAAACTGCTCGATTTTCTCCATCTATATCTCCTTCCATAAACATTACAAATTCTTTTACAAAATCTTCACTACTACCCTCTTGATAGTAAAATTTTACATTTTTACCATCGTCTTTTGCTCTCATTAACTCCTGTAAACTATTACTAGAGATATAACTACCCATAGTTTTTTTCATCTTACTCATTATCTGAGTATCTGAACTTGTATACATTTTTACATTATTAAGGTTGTTTACCAAATTAACGTACGATTGTATTTCTGGATCTGATGAGTTAAGGTCTACTTTGCTCAAAAGCTTGAACATTTTTTGGTTCATCACAATAGAAGTTACTCCTTTTTCGTCTTCAAAACTATCAAAGGGACTCTGTGCTATTGCTACTGTTACCATAAAGGCTGCTATTATATTAACTATTATTTTTTTCATTGTGTTTGTTTTTATTTTTTAAATAGGGTGCTGGATGCTTTATCAAATTCATTTACTACTTCCAACTTTGTGGTAGTATTTGTAATGATCTGAGACATTACTCCCAGTGCTTGTTTTGTTTTTAAAATAGCTACTTCTTCACTTGCATAGGTAGAAGAAATACTTGTTTCATTATTTACATTTTGAACCCAAAACACTAATGCAACAATGGCTACTGCAGCTATACTTGCTACATATTTAAAAGGAAATTTCTTTTTAGGTAACACAATAGGTGCATCATAAGTGAGCTCACTAGCTTTTTGAAATGCTCCAAATAGAGGTGCATACATCTCAAACGCTACATTAACAGTATCACTTGCAAAATAAGATCGCAATTGTTGCTCTTCTTGCATAGAGGTTTCTCCTTCAAAATACTTATCTAATAGCTTCTGGATATTATTGTATTCCATAATTTCTTTTTTTAATGAGTGCTTCTCTCAATGTTTTTCGAGCTCTAGATAGGGTCACGCGTATGGCCACTTCTTTCATATCTAAAATCTCTGCAATTTCTGCATTAGTCATTTGCTCAACATCTCTCATTTGCACTATGAGTCGTTGTTGTTCTGGCAATGCTTTCATAAGTTTAAAAAGCCACTCTACTTCATTTGCAACTTCTATATGTTTGCTCGTGTTACCAGAATGATCTTCATAATTATTATGAACAATTTTAAGGTTATTACTACTCTTGGCCTTGAGTTTATCATAACAATAATTTTTTGTCATTGTCATTGCAAATGCTTCCACGCTTCTATACTTTTTTATATCAGACCGTTTTGTCCACAAGCGCAGTAGTACTTCCTGCGTTGCATCTTGTGCCTCATCATCAGATATGAGTAATCGTCTGGCCACACGATATACCTTATCTTTAAAAGGAGTAACAAGTTGTATGAACGATTGTTGGTCCATCATAAATATTGGTTAGTTACAAAGAAGACGACCGTGCTATATTTTTGTTACAATTTTTTTTAAAAATGTTTCTGAATAGGCTTTCGCCAAAGTTTTAAAACCACAAATAATACATTACAAGGCTCTTATCTTTAAAAGATCAGTACATTTAACACTTCACTAAGAGCAATTAATTAAAAACTTTAAAATGGTAAGAAATTTATGCCTAGTTATATTTCTTTTGACATATTCTATATCTGTTACTCAAGAAATGAAAACTCATTTAAATAAAGAGCTTATTGCATATGTTGGGAGCATATGTGAAGAAACTCCAGACGACAACCCTTGTGCTGGAAGTGAAATATATTTAACACTACTATTTGACAAAGAAAAAGTATCTGTCTCTGAAAAAGAAGTATCAACTTGCGGAAAAGAAAATACATCAGAAATAGGAAATTTTAACTGACAGTTAATGCCTGATAATGAAATAAAAATAGATTTCGATCTTCAAAAGATAAAATATACTTATGCAAAAAATTTATCGTTAGAGTTAAAAAATGATACTATCACTGGAAAAATCATTCATCCTAACAACACTATTTCTAACTATATTTTTGAAGAAATAAATAAACAATAATATTTATTCTATATACGTAACAGACATCATATTTTTTATGAACAAAAAATTAATTATTACTACTATATTCCTCATTTACTGTAGTCTTGTTTTATCTCAGGTAAACGACACCATTTATTATGATATATATTGGAAAAATACCTCAAAAGAAAAAGCTGAGTTTTTTAGACCTTATCCCTTAAAAAAAGAGCAAGACCTATACATTGTTAAAGACTATTTTATTGATGGAACACTTCAAATGAAAGGACACTCTAATGATAAAGAAGGTGAGTTGTTTGAAGGTAAAGTAGTCTGGTATTATGAAAACGGAAATATAGAGACAGAAAGAACATATAGTAATGGTATTATAGAAGGAGAGGTTAATAGTTATTTTATGGATGGAACACTTTTGTCTTCTGGTATCTATAAAAATAACGAAGCTTATTCAGGCAATATTTATCTTGAAACAATAACCCATAAATTTTTTACCTACGTAAATGGTGTTATAGTTTCAGAAAGCACCTATTATGAAGACACAAAAACTATAGCGCAAAAAATATATTACGAAAGCGGCTCATCAAAAGGAAAAACAGTCTTTTTTAACAAAAAAGGAGATATCATCGCTACAAAATATGTAGATGAGTCAGAGAACAAAACAGGTATTAAAATATTAAAAGTTTTTTCAAAATTAACCAGCTACAGTGACTTCAAGGACATCTTTTTTGTTTTATATGAAGTAGAAAATAATGATAAAGTACAACATATAATAAAAGATGAAAACCAAAAAATTATAGCTCAAGGCTTTCTAAAAAATAGAAAGCCCCACACAGGAATTTTTTTTGAAGATTATCAATTAATAGAATACAAAGAAGGCATAAAAGATGGCAAAGTTGTTTTTTACACAAAAGAATATCAAAAAACAGCTATTGGTGTATATAAAAATGGAGAGAAGTTTTCTGGTGAATTTTATGATTATCGAGATGCTGAAAAAGAAGTTTTTAAAAATGGGAAAATTATAGCAAAAAGAACTAAGAATATACCTACAGGCGAAGAATATTATTGTGAATTTGAAGGTAACACACCCACAAATGGCGACTATTTTACCTATAGAAAATTAGAAACCTTCAAAAATAAGAAGCTCATAAAAACCGTAGATATTGATGATTATACAGGTTTAAAAAAGAAAACTACTTTTTATGGTAAAGATAAATATGAAACAATCAAAGAAATTTATCATAAAGGCAAAGAAGAATATATAACCATATATAAAGACGGAATGCCTTTTGAAGGAAGAGAAGGCTCTAAAAAAGGGTATATAACATATACAAATGGAGAAATTACAGGTCCTTTTTTAAGAGAAGAATACCGACAAGCTACAATTACGGGTAATTACAAAAACTATAAAAAAGAAGGTAACATTTCCTATGTACCCTACAATAGAAAAGACACAGTTTCTTGTCTTTTTAAAGAAGACAAACCTATAACAGGAACTATTTTTGAAAACTCTCAATTAACCAATTACAAAAACGGAAAGAAAGACGGTTGTGGTTATAAAATATTTGATTACAAAGGCTACGTCTATGACTCGATACAAATGTGCTATATAGAAGGATTACCTTCTGGGACAAAAAAATACTTTAAAGAAAATAAGTTTGTCACTCAACTCACCTATAAAGATGGCAAACCTTTTAATGGAACATCTTATATTGAAAAGTACAAAACAGTATATAAGGATGGTAAAAAGGTCGAAAACGAAATGCCTTTTTCTAAAAATATATACAAACAACAATTTTTTAATATAGACAATCAACCTACAAAAGAAGTTATAAAAAAAGATAACTACACAGATAGTATGCTTTATACAGTCTCATATAAAAAAGGGATCCCTTTTCAAGGTGTTCAAATAGCTTATGATAGTGTTAATGACATTTATATAAAAACTAATTACATAAAAGGTAAAAAAGAAGGGACACAAAATATTTACACCTATTTAGATAGAGATTTTATAGCACAGTACAACTATAAAAATAATATAAAAGAAGGGCTAGCTAGATTTAAAATTAATCCTTATACAGATACTATTTATGAAATATCTTATAAGAAAGGAAAACCTTATACAGGTACTCTTATAGAGAATGAAAGTGACAATAAGAATAATTATAAGAAAACATATAATAAAGGTAAAATACAATCTATAACTTATTATCAATATTCTAAAGATAATGAACTTGCCTCTATAAGTTTCAAGAATGGCAAACCATATGATGGCTATATCTTAGAAGATAATGAGTATGATAAAGATGTGAAGGAATATAGTGATGGTAAATTAGTATCTACTTACATAGGAGTCGATCATTTTAGCAATTTTAAGCCAAAAGATTATGACACCAAAGTTTATCATAAGTCATTAAAAGATAGCATTGTAAATAAATACAAATATAATTTTAATATCATTTATAATTCAAAAACTAAAAAATCTGGAGAAGTATACTATTATTTAGATAGTATACAAAAAGGATATGGGAAATTTAAGGGTAATAAATTGATAGAGTTTAATCACTACAAAGACTATGAAGAAAATTATAAAATCACAATAAATTTATTGAATGATTCTTTAGTTTATGAAATCACTTTAAGAGACTACCGAGAAAAGTTTAAAATAAAAGTAGATGCTATTGAAAAACCTCATTATAAGTTCTTTATAGAAAAAGCAGAAAGAGATTTAAAACTTACTGATAAAATGGAATTATTTATAGATAATTCTAATACACCATTAAGCACCATAGATTTAAAAAATGGGAAACCATATAATGGTATCATATTTTCACCTTTAGGAAACTCATTATTTGAAATTAATGTGTACAAAAAAGGGGAAGTTGTCAAAGAGTATAAACAATTAACAAAACAAGAATTAATAGACACTATAGGTAGTGTCCAATAAACTGTGTAAAGTTGAAAATTAGGCGGGTTTTAAAACCTGTCTAATTTTTTGTTTAATTTTAAAACACAGTATTATGGATTATTTAAAGAAACAATTTTTAGAAAGTGGTCTTCTGGATGGTTTAACCACTCAGGGAGAGCTTAGTAGTCTTCTCAAAGAGTTACACTCGGCGGCTTTAGAGGCAATGCTTCAAGGAGAAATGGAAAACCATCTAGGCTATTCCCAAGATAAACAAAGCAGCAATAGCAATGCACGTAATGGCTCAACATTTAAGCAGGTCAAGACCGAGTTTGAGAAAAGTAAAATTACGGTTCCTAGAGATCGTGAGGGAAGTTTTGGACCTATTGTAGTTCCCAAACATCAAAGTACTGCTACACCCATTGAAAACATTATCATATCGCTTTATACAAAAGGAATGAGTGTTTCAGATATCGAAGATGAGCTTCAAGAGATTTATGGTTATAAACTCTCTACATTAGCTATATCACTTATTACTGATAAAGTGAACCAGCGTGTTAGATTGGCAAAACAGGCCTTTAGAGAGCGTTTATTGCGTTGTGTGGATGGATAGTATTGTCTTTAAAGTCAGACAGGCTAGTAAAGTAATAAACAAGACAATTTATCTAGCTGTAGGACTTAATCGTGAAGGCCGAAAAGAGTTACTAGGTATGTGGTTGGGTCAGAATGAATCTGCTGCTTTTTGGCAAGGAGTACTTACTGATATGAAAGCCCGTGGTG
>CALKZS010000165.1 GCA_938002835.1 uncultured Dokdonia sp.
TTATTAATCGATTAGATAACAGTTGACATATTTAATAGCTAAAACGATTAAAAAAGCTATTTTTTTTAAGAAAAAGGAACTTATCAACAGTTTTTTGTTAAAATGAGAAAAAACACTTCTCTGATTGCGTAACACCAGTTAAGTAAAACATTATAAAAACAAGCAGAAACACTTAGATAAATCATTCATTGTTTTTAAAGAAATAAAACAAGGACTACAAAAACAAAAAACTCTTGAAACCCTTATTCAAATAAAAAGAGGTACCTCCCACGCAACCAAATGAAGTTTTATGCATCTCAATAGAAACTCATAGCAATGCAAAAACTCTTTTTAATTTTATTATCATTAATTATACTTCAAAGTTGTTGTGTCAATGGCGATTGTGAAGATGACAGACCAGATACATTATCTACTTTTATCTCTGAATATGAACCTGTCATTCTAGATAGAGCGACTTTTGAAAATAGCGTTACTCTTGAAGAACAAAAAACTATTATCAACTCTGGGAAAATATATGTAATTGGAGATTTACTTTTTGTAAATGAGCAAAATGAAGGTTTTCACGTATTAGACAATCAAGATCCTGCTAATCCTATTCAAATTGCTTTTATAAATGCACCAGGAGCTACCGACATAGCAATTAAAGGTAACGTCTATTATATCAATCAAGCAGTAGATCTTATAGCTGTGACTTATAACAAAGAAGCTGCTTCTTTAATGGTCACAAAGCGCATCAAGTATGTTTTTCCTGAAAAACAAGCCCCAGATGGACACATATTTAACGCTCCTGTAGATTCTGTTATTGTAAATTTTGAACTTATAAATTAAGAGATATGAAAAGATATAGTGTATTATACATAGTTCTAGTACTTATAAGTAGTTGCAGTACAGACAGTACTTCTAGTGACTCAGTAACAAGCGATCAAGGTCAAGGAGGTTCACTCGCAACTTTTGCTATTAAAGGTGATTACCTTTATACAGTAGACAATGAAGATCTTAATGTATTTAATATTACTCAGACAGATAATCCTGTTTTAGTAAATACCGTAAGTATAGGTTTTGGGATAGAAACTATTTTTGGTTTTAAAGATTATTTATACATAGGTTCTCAGGATGGAATGTTTATTTATGACATTGAAAATCCTGAGTTTCCAAATGAACTATCTTCCGTGCAACACTTTACAGCTTGTGACCCTGTTGTTGCAAATGAAAACTATGCCTTTGTTACTTTATGGAGTGACCTAGGCTGTGGTGGTCTTGTAAACCAACTTGAAGTATATGATGTGACTGATGTTGTAAACCCTGTATTAATAAATATACGTGAACTTACTTTTCCTAAAGGATTAGGTCTCTATGGAGATTACTTAGTTGTATGTGATGATGAAATCAAAATTTTTGATGTATCAGATCCTGTAAACTCTACTCTTGTTCATTCTATTGATAGACTTGCGTTTGACGTTATTATACAAGGAGATTTATTAATCGCAATAGGTGAAAACGGAGTATATCAATATCAATTAGACTCAAATAATATCACAAACACAGAAGCTCTTAGTGTAATTGATATATAAAAATCTATTAATAAGTGTTTTTTTAATACTTTTAAGGTGTCAAAATAAGACACTAAAAAAATAAAACCATTTATTATGAAAATTAATTATATCCTCCTTGCTTTAGGAATGACCGCAATTCTTGGAAGTTGTAAAAATGACAAGAAAACTACTGAAGTGTTAAAAGAAACTAAAGAAGTAATTCCAGCAAAAGCTGAAACAAAGAAATTAACCGTTGCACTAGAAGCCAAAAGTGAAAGTAAAGCTTCTGGAACTGTTATTTTTGAAGAAACTGCAGGTGTTGTAAAAATGACTGCCGTAATAAGCGGTCTTTCTGAAGGCACCCACGCTATACACATACATCAAACTGGAGATTGTTCTAGTGCAGATGGAAAATCTGCTGGTGGTCACTGGAACCCTACGGCACAACCACACGGAAAATGGGGAGTTGCTGAAGGGTATCACAAAGGAGATATAGGTAACTTTGAAACAGACGAGAATGGTAACGGAACCATTTCAAAAACTACAGATGAGTGGTGTATAGGTTGTGAAGATGAAACTAAAAATGTATTAGGAAAAGGTATCATAGTACATCAAGGTGTAGATGACTTTACATCACAACCTAGTGGCGCTGCAGGTGCAAGAGTAGCCTGTGGTGGTATTATAAAATAACAAATTAACATCAATAAATAAAAATCCTGTATGATAAAATTATCATACAGAATTTTTTATGTTTAAACTATGGTATTCTTTATAATGTTAAAAAACATTACTCAATAAAAAACCTGTGATTAATTAAATCGCAGGTTTTTTAATAGTATTATGAATTGTGTAAAAACTTTTACTTCTTCACCTCTGTAGGTTTTGATAATAAAGCTTGTGACATCTCTATAGATAATGCAGAGCGTTCATACTTTTGCTTTCCAGACATTGTCTCTATAACACAAGTACCATTGTCATTAAGCTCAAAAATTTTTCCGTGCAAACCACTTTTAGTTATAATACGATCTCCTTTTTTAAGGTCTTTGTCAAAGTTTTTTTCTTGTTTTGCTTTTTTTCGTTGTGGTAACACAATAAAGAAGATTATAAATACTGCAAATAACAGTATAGGCCCTCCTACCCCATTTAAAAATTCCATAAATTATCTAACTGGTGCTGATATTGCTTTTGATGGTGTCGCTCCTGCTGGTGCATTTACAAATGCCTTAATACGCACAGTCTCTGTACCACTCTCAGTATTTGCTTTAATTGTTACTGTTTTAGTTACTTGGTTAGTACCACTACCATTATACTTTACTAGTAACTCTCCTTTATCTCCAGGAGCAACTGGGTTTTTAGAATATTCAGGTACTGTACAACCACAAGAACTTTTTGCATCAACTATTACTAAAGGCGCTTTACCTGTATTAGTAAACGTAAATTTATGCTCTACAGTAGTTCCTTTATCTATAGTTCCAAAATCAAACTCTGTCTCATCAAAAGCGATCACTGGATATGTAGTTGCTGCTGCATCACGAGCTGCTGCTACTTCTACATTTTCTTCTTTTACTTTGCTAGATGCATCTTCTTTACAAGAAGTAAATACCATAGCAGAAAGTATTCCTAGTACTAATAAACCTTTTTTCATTGTTGTTTTTCTTTAGTTATTAATTATCAAAAATAATAAAATCTATATTATTTTAAACCCCTACCTTCTTTCTTTAACTTATTTTGGGATTCATATTGCTTTACTAACTTGTCTAATATCCCATTAATAAAGATGCTACTCTTAGGAGTAGAGTATTCTTTTGAAATCTCAAGATACTCATTTATAGTTACCTTAACAGGTATTGTAGGGCATTTTAAAAACTCACATAAAGCTAGTTTTATAAGTATCATATCTACATTTGCGATACGCTCTTTATCCCAATTAGGTGTGTTTTTTGTAATCTCATTTGTTAAAAAATCATTGTTTGCGAGTGTTTTCTTTAACAATTCTGATCCAAAAACTTCATCATCTTCATTTTTATATAAAGAAGGAAGTAACATTTGTTCTGGAGATGCAGGCTTTATTTTACCTAATCTCTTAAGTACTACCATATTTACCATAGGTATATCATCTACCCAAGTAAGACGATTATCTTCTATATAATCATACAACTTATCATTAGGCGCAATAACCTCAGTATAAATAGCTATTAAAAACTTTCTGTCAATCTTAAAGTCTGTTTCGGTAGCACTCATATAGCTTTCATACAGTGATGAAGCTACTATTTCATTATATATAATCTGTACGTACTCATCATTAGTACTCCAGTTTTTAAGCTTACGTTTACTTAACTCATCACGTAGTAAAGTATTATCTGTAAGTTTTACTAGTACTTGATTATTGATAAAACGAAGGTTTGGATTTTTTTCTTCTTCGGTGGCTAGTATCTTTTTTGAGGTTTTTTCTTGTTCTGCTTTCGCGAAAGCGTGAACCTCCACCATTAAATCTAACATTAAGAGATAAAGATTATACATCTGGTGCATACTCTCTAACATAAATTTATTTTCTAATTCAAGATCAAACTGCTCTTTACTTCCTAGAGCATAGATGGTTTGCATCACCTTGACACGAATATGGCGCCTGTTTAACATAACAACAAAGAACTTTTATAATGGTTTTAAAAATGAAAAATTCATCTTTATAAAATTGCAGCAAAAATACAGCATTTTATATACTAATCTGAATTTTTATTTAATATGTTGTGAGATAATAGTTCGTATAGCTTTTAAAAAATTGCGACCTTAGCAGCTTACTATAATACAAACTCTTTTATGGGTGCATTGCAATCCCTTAATATTTACTTTTTAAGATACAAATGGCGACTTATAATAGGCTTTTTTATTGTGATTGCGGCCAGAGCATTTGCAGTATTTAATGTAGACATTGTAGGAGATATTGTAAATGATGTCGAATTATATATCAAGTCACAAGACACAGATCTAGGAGCTTTAAAAAATAGTATGGTAATCAAGCTTGGGTTATTACTTGGAGCTACCCTACTGTCTGGTTTTTTTACATTTTTAATGCGCCAAATGATTATTGTTGTTTCTCGCTTTATAGAAGCAGATCTTAAAGATGACATCTATGCACAGTATCAACGTTTAAGTCTTGGCTTTTACAAAAACAACCGTACGGGTGATCTTATGAATCGCATCTCTGAAGATGTAAGTAAAGTCCGAATGTATGTAGGTCCTGCAATTATGTATCTTTTGCAAGCACTTGTTTTATTTGCAGTTGTAATTCCTTATATGGTTAAAATGGCACCATCACTGGCTTTATATACACTTATTCCTTTACCTGTATTATCTATTGCTATTTATAAGTTGAGCCGTACTATACACGTGCGAAGTACTATTGTGCAAGAATATCTATCTAAGCTCACAACATATACTCAAGAGTCTTTTAGTGGTATTTCTGTTATAAAAGCATATACCTTAGAAGCAAATACATATCAAGAATTTGCCCAACTTAGTGATGATAGTAAAGAAAAAAACTTACATCTTGTTAAAGCACAAGCCTTTTTCTTTCCGCTTATGATAGGACTTATTGGTACAAGTAATCTCATTGTAATCCTAGTAGGTGGTCAACAATATATCAATGGTACCATTACAGATCTTGGAACACTCGTAGAATTTATAATGTATGTAAATATGCTCACCTGGCCTGTAGCTACAGTAGGATGGGTTACTTCTATTATAAAAGCGGCAGAAGCCTCTCAAATACGTATCAATGAGTTTTTAAAAATAACTCCAGAGATTAAGAATACAGTTACTAGCACCTCAAATGTTCTAGGAAATATCGCTTTTAAAAATGTATCATTTACATATAAAGATACAGGTATAGAAGCTTTACAAAACATCACTTTTGAAGTAAAATCTGGAGAAACTCTTGCTATTATAGGCCCTACAGGTTCTGGCAAGTCTACCATTTTAGAACTTATAGGAAGATTATATGATATCTCAGATGGAGTTATACAAATAGATAACACATCGATTACAGAGGTACATTTAGATAATTTACGTTCTGAAATAGGCTATGTCCCTCAAGACGCATTTTTATTTTCTGACACTATTAGAGAAAATATCAAATTTGGAAATACGACTGCTAGTGATGAAGATATAATCACCTTTGCAAAGGCTGCAGCCGTACACAATAATATTGCAAGTTTTAAAGAAGGATACGGTACTATTTTAGGAGAAAGAGGTATTACACTATCTGGTGGTCAAAAACAGCGTGTCTCGATAGCTAGAGCTCTTATTGGTACACCAAAAATATTATTGTTAGATGATTGCCTTAGTGCTGTAGATACCGAAACAGAAGAAAAAATTCTTAATAATCTTGAACACTTTACTAAAGGTACGACCACTATTTTAGTAAGTCATCGAATATCATCTGCAAAAAATGCAACCAAAATTCTTATTATTGAAAATGGTAAAATATCACAGCAAGGCACTCATAATCAACTTATAGAAACTAAAGGGTACTATAGAGATTTATATTTAAAACAACTTGATGAAAAAGAAATGTAAAAAAAAACTGGGGCGATGCTCTTTTTTTTATCATTTTTGAAGAATCAATAATTAAACACTAACTATAAGCCTAGCAATATGAGTGATTACGATGGACGTGACAATGAAGAGATTTTCTCAAAAGTTTTAAGAGCAGGAAGACGTACTTATTTTTTTGATGTAAGATCAACAAAAGCAGGAGATTACTACCTTACTATCACAGAAAGTAAGAAGTTTACAAATGATGATGGTTCTTTTCACTTTAAGAAACATAAAATTTATTTATATAAAGAAGATTTTGCAGGATTTAGTGCTAACCTAGAAGAAATGACTTCATACATCTTAAAAGAAAAAGGAGAAGAAGTAATCTCTGATCGTCATCAAAACGATTATTCAAGAGAAACACAAGATACAGCAACTACTTCTTCAGATGCAGATAAATTTACAGACGTAAGCTTTGATGATATATAAACATCAGACACAATAAAATGAAAAAGCCATTTCAGATTGAAGTGGCTTTTTTATTTTACTAATTCTTAAAAATTACTTCATCGGGTCTAATATCTTCTGTAAATAATGTTTGCAAGACTTCTCCTTGTAGAGACAAGAATACCACCATACCTTTAGATTCATTATTCTCTTGAAAGGTTCCTAACGCTATATAAACGTTATTATCAAGATCAATGACAGAGTTAGATACAAAAAATCCTAGTCCTGTTTCATCAAAGATACTATTGAAAAGAACACTTCGATCATATAGTACAATCTCATCTGTTGTAAAATCATAGATATTAGATACTTCCCCTAAAGCATCTTTAAAAACCATCCTTTCTGCATCAAACTGAGCGTCATTAAAACCACTGCTTATAACAAATCGTTGAGGAAACTCATTATTATTAAATCTTACGGTAAGTGTTCTAAGATCTAATGCATCATACATAAAAGAGCCTGTGTCAAAATCAAATAAGTACATTTCTTCTCTAAAATCATCATACAAAAATGCTTCATAGCTATCTACATCTAATGTTCCTAGTCTATCTCCCGTCCTTGTATCATTTATATATAATACCTCTCTTTCTGTAAAAATATCTGTAGCCTTAGCAAAGCTGTAATTTCCTTTTGCAAAAATATTAGATTGTACGGGCGAAATATCTGCATCACCTATAAACACTTCATTAGAAGTTTGTGTGCTTCTTTTAAATGTCTCCAAATAAATATCGCAACACGAAGTACTACTGTCAAGATAATATGTAAGTATAGCATCTCCTACATTTGTTGTATAAGTACCTCCTGGAGGATTATTAGGTGTAAAAAAAGAAGGTTCGCTATCTATTGTTCTGGTTGAAACATTATAAAAAAGATATTCTTCTACTGGGAAACCAGAAGTTATTGCCACTTCACTACCTACGATGTTTCTCAAGAACCCTATCTCAAAACCTAACTCTTCTTGTAAATTGATTCTAGTGCTAGTCTCATAATTTTCGTCCCAATCTAATACAACTCCTTGTTCTCCAGTAGTTAGATCTGTTCCTAGAATTGCAATATTAGGTAATGTAGATACTGCTTGTGGAGTCTCTGCTTGATCATCATCATTACTACAGCTTATTATAACAGCAATAGTAATGACTCCCATAAAAGTTGTTAAGAACCTCATAGTCATTTTTCTTTTCAAGATACCATTAATTCTTGACAGCAACTACTTCTATTTCAATTTTTGCTCCTACCGCGAGTGCTTCTGCAGCAAATGTGGTACGAGCTGGTTTCTGAGGAAAATACGTTGTATATACTTCATTAAAGGCTTTAAAGTCTTCTATATTGTCAAGTACAACCATCGCTTTTACAACCTGTGTCATTTTTAAATCGTGATGAGCAAGAACAGCTTTTATATTTTCTAACGTTTGTATCGTTTGTTCTTTAACTCCTCCTTCAACTAGCGTTCTGGTAGTATGATCCATTCCTATCTGACCTGATAAAAAATACATATTACCTACTTGAACTACATCAGAAAAAGGTGCCATTTGTTTCTTAGGTTCGTGAGAAGGATGAAAAATAGGTTTTACATTCTCCTCTATTGCTGGAGATTGAGCTGGTACTTGAATGTTTTTTTCTTTAGGTTGGCATCCTAAAATACAGAAGCAAATTGCTAGATAAAAAAAGTAAGGTTTCATAATAATTAATTTTTAATACTAAATGTACGAGTAAAATCGCTACACTTTTTTAAGGATTGCGTATTTTTATTTTTTTAATATACTACTTTACGCTTTCGCGAAAGCGTAACCCACATTAATACCCTTCCAAGATGGAAAAAAAACAAGAATTTCTAGACTTTATAAATACCGGAAATACCTTTAAAGGTGATTTTATTACAATGGGTGCAGCAATGCTAGATGGTGAAACCATTACAAATGCACACGTAAAAATACCTCTCAAAACTCTTAATAGACACGGCCTCATTGCTGGAGCTACTGGTACTGGTAAAACTAAAACATTACAAGTCATTGCAGAAAACCTCTCAGATAAAGGAATTCCTGTATTACTTATGGATATGAAGGGAGATCTTTCTGGTATTGCTAAGGCAAGTCCTGGTCATTCCAAAATAGATGAACGTCACGAGAAAATAGGTGTTCCCTTTGAAGCAAAAGATTTTCCTGTAGAACTTCTTACTTTATCAGAACAAAATGGGGTACGATTGAGAGCAACGGTTAGTGAGTTTGGGCCTGTACTATTCTCTAGAATCTTAGATGCTACAGTAGCTCAATCTGGTATTATCTCTATTTTATTTAAATACAGTGATGATAACAAATTACCATTGCTTGATCTTAAAGACTTCAAAAAGATCTTACAATATGCTACCAAAGAAGGAAAAGATGAAATTACAGAAGAATATGGGCGTATTTCCCCAGCATCTGCAGGATCTATACTACGTAAAGTAGTTGAACTAGAACAGCAAGGAGCAGATATCTTTTTTGGAGAAAAGTCTTTTGATACAGAAGACTTAACTCGTAAAACAAATGATGATCGCGGTGTCATTAATGTAATACGTCTTACCGATATTCAAGATAGGCCTAAACTATTCTCTACGTTTATGTTGAGTTTACTTGCAGAAATATATTCTACATTTCCAGAACAAGGAGACAGTGGAAAGCCAGAACTTGTAATCTTTATTGATGAAGCACACCTTATCTTTAAAGAAGCTTCAAAAGCATTGCACAATCAGATAGAAAGTATTGTAAAATTAATACGTTCTAAAGGCGTAGGAATTTATTTTGTAACTCAAAACCCTACAGATATTCCTGAAGGAGTTCTAAGTCAATTAGGGCTTAAGATACAACACGCATTACGTGCATTTACAGCAAAAGATAGAAAAGCAATAAAGCTTACTGCAGAAAATTATCCTGATTCTCCCTATTATGATACTAAAAGTGTTCTTACTTCATTAGGAATAGGAGAAGCACTAGTCTCTGCTCTTGACGAAAAAGGACGTCCTACTCCACTTGCAGCAACAATGTTACGAGCTCCTATGTCACGTATGGATGTATTAACAGATAAAGAGTTACAAGCAATTAATGACCGTTCTGAGTTAGTAGAGAAATATAATGAAGTAATAGATAGAGAAAGTGCTTATGAACTTCTTCAAGGAAAAATAGAAAAAGCAAACGAAACCGAAGCAAAAGAAAAAGCCAAAACTGAACGTGCTAAGGCTGAAAAAGCTAGTACAACAAAGAAAAAAAGTGCCAGCAGCACACAAAGTGTTGGATCAAAAGCTCTCATAAAAGTTCTTACAAGTGCTACTGTAATTAGAGGTGTGTTTGGAATTCTTGGAAAAATGTTAAAATAATAACTACTAATGAAAAAAACGATATTAAGTCTCTGCATTCTCGCATTAGTGAGTTGCTCAAAAAAGGAAGATTTTTCAATAACAAACACATCTATAGGTCCACTATCTTCAGAAAGTGTAGTAACAGAACTCAAAACACTCTTTATAAATGATAGCCTAGTAGATCAAACATTAGATACAGAGTTTACCGTCCCTAAAGGAACGGTAACCGTATATGAAAAAGGAGGTAAAAAATTATTACTACTTACTCCAAAAAAAGAAGGGAGTGATGCCACTATAGGGCAAATACAAGTTTTTGATAACAGATACACCACTCCTGAAGGAATTCATTTAGGAAGTACTTTTAAAGATATTGCAGATACATATACAATAAGTCGTGTTGAAAATTTATTTACAACCATTGTAGTGTTTGTAGAAGAAAGTGATGTATTTTTTAGCATCGATAAAAAAAATCTCCCCGGAGAATTAAGATTTGACTCAGATGTAAAAGTAGAACTAACTCAAATACCCGATGAAGCACCTATTAAGTATCTTCAAATAATATGGGAATAAAAAAGTATACGATACAAGACAATCCTTTTGTGGTTCCCACTGATGATGGAAAGGTAATAGAAGAACATTGGGGTATTGCTACAGATAGCAACAAAGAGATAAGCATTGCTTATATGGTAGCTCCTCCAGGATGGAGTGAGCCTTTCCAAACTCCCGAATTTGATGAATATACATATATCATAAAAGGAAAGAAACAATTTATCATAGACGGAGAAACGATTATACTGGAAAAAGGTCAAAGCATTAAAATAGAAAGAAACACAAGAGTGCAGTATAGTAATCCATTTACAGAACCTTGTGATTATATGGCTATTTGCACACCTGCATTTTCATCAGATATCGTTCACAGAGAAAACTAACACTATTGAAAAAAGTATTTCAAAAATTGCTTCCTAAATTATTAGGAACAAAACTTAATATCACGAGTCTTTTTAATTCTAAAAAAGCAGCATTACAAGCATTTATCATATTCTGTTCTCCAAGACGTGGTAAAGTGCTATCCGAACAAGAAGCCTACCTCAACGATGCAAAACTAGATGTATTACAGCACGAAAATAGAACCCTACAAAGTTATAATTGGAAAGGTACTGGTAAAAAAGTATTGCTCATACACGGTTGGGAAAGCAACACTCATAGATGGCATTTACTCATTACAGAGTTACGCCAAAAAGGGTATGATATATATGCCATTGACGCTCCTGCTCACGGTAACTCTTCTGGTAAGATATTAAATGTCCCTAGATATGCCGCTGCTATTGAGACTGCGGTAAAAGCATATGCCCCAGAGATGATTATTGGACACTCTATTGGTGCACTAGCTACTATTTTTCATCAGCACACTTACAACTCATCAAAAAGTTTAAAAAAATTAGTGCTTTTAGGTGCTGCATCAGAACTTTATGATATTATGCAAGACTATAAAGGAATCTTAGGCCTTAATCATCGTGTAATGAATGGCTTAGAAAAATTTATTATTGATCGTTTTGGATATAATTTTAAGGATTTTTCTGGTGCTTCTTTTGCAAAGTCTATTAAACTACCTACACTTTTAATACACGATAAATTAGATAAAATTACTCCTGTAGAAGCTTCTAGATCCATACATAAAAATATTCCTACAAGTACTTATATAGAGACAGAGGGCTTTGGGCATTCTTTATATCAAGATGAAGTGAGAGCAGCCGTATTAAAGTTTATTGAGTGATGTTACGCTTTCGCGAAATATTATAGCCCTCATAATAAACTACTTATATAACCGCTACTACTTTATAAACGTAACACTCCTTCTGATACAGATAAACTATCTAGACCTGTATAGACTTGTTGTGTTACTTCATTTTTATTAAATATATTTAATATGCGCATTCGCATTTTTTCTACCCCGTTTTCGGTAAAATAAGCAAATATCATTTTACCTAATAGACCAGATCTAGTAGAGCCTTTTAAATTTAACTTTATAATATATAAGGTTCTGTTTGATGAGGGCTAGCAGAAGCACTATTAATCATCAATTCTTAAATACATCTGCTTAGTACATCTTACTACCAATTGTCCTTCCTCCTTTACCAAAACAAATAATGTTTCTTCATTTTTTTTATTAGTCATATAAACCATTGCTTTGTTGTTGTGTATAAGAGGCAATGTGATAGCTGGTTTTGAATTTTCTATATCATCAACTATTATAATATTACTAGAAAGTAATGATGAGTCTATGGTTTTATATTTAAAAAAGAGAGTGATTTGTGTATCCATTTCAGAAATATCTTCTGCTGAAATGATATCCTTGTAAGAATATTTAACCTTTTTCTTAGTATCGATACAATGATCTAACTTAAATACTTGAAGAAAATAATTTTATGTCATATGATTTACAAACTTCAAACAAAAAACGTTGAAGAACACATATTTTCGTTAAAATACATTGTAATTTATCTGTTTATAAGATTTTTGATTCTTAAAAAAAAGATTGTTTTTCATATTGAATTTATAGCTGCAGTAGTGTTAGCTATAAGAATGCATAGAACTAATATATTTTGGTAATCTAATCAAAATGTATGTGATTGAATAAATAACCTTGATATTTGCTTTTTTTATAACCTATACTTAAAAGAGCTATTTTCGTAAAACAACAAGAAAATAGTTGATGCTAAAAATTAAAAAATAGACAACCAATGGATTACTTAACAAAAATAAATTGGAGTATAGCTTGGGATATCATTAAAGATATTATTATTCCTCATACAGCTACATTAGTCTTTAATATTATTTTATTTGTGTTTATTGGGTTGGTTTTATCAATTATTTATTGTGTCATTTTATCAAAAAAAGGGATTTTTAAACGAAAGCCTAAATATTATAATTGGGCAGTAAAACTGTACATACCTACACTTATAGGTGTATTTCTGTATATTTTTACTAACATTGGATTTTTGAGAGGTTTCTATAAAATTATAGATAAAGAAAGAGACCCTATTGTCACTTCGGTGTACGATCACACACTTAGTTTTGCTTTTAAAACTGAAGAAGCTAAAAACAACTTTGTTAAAAAAGTACAGGTATCTGCTAATGAAGTGAAAGATGGTTCAAATCACTTAATGGTAGAATTAAAAAAAGCATCACTCGATTATAACTCAGGCATTTCATTGATAGATGACAGTAAAAATAAAGCTGCCCATTATCTCATAGAAAAATATGGAGATGATATTTATAAGATAAGTTTATATGGTATGTTAAATATCGCTGGAGCAAAAGCGCATACTAATATAAACGAGTCATTGCCGTATAACGAGTTTAGTGCTGGGATGGACTTGTTATTAGAGATAGGCCATAAAGATATCGAGCAAAGTATAAAAGATAAATTAGTTGAATGGTTCTCTTCTTTACTGTATTATCAATATAAGTCAATGATAAAACCTCTTATTATAATATTACTCATCATTATAAGTATCCCTATTATAGAATTTATTATATACAAAAAGTGGATTGAACCTGCTTGGAGAGGGCGTAATTAATCCTTTGTTATGTCATAAACCACAAAGGTAGGTTTTTTTAGAAGCTAAAGCGAAATGCACTAAAGTGTATAGTTTTAACTATTTTTAAGACCAATAAAGATATCGAAGTGATACAAATAGCCTGGTATCCTTCAAAGTAGAAGAATACCAATACTACTAGATATAAACAAACGCTTTCTTGAGGCTTATAATGCTTTCGCGAAAGCGTTTTCTATTTAAAACCTACAAGCTGTCTACGAGATTCTAATACATTCTGAACATAGCTTTTAAATGCTGGATAGTCTTCTGGAGAAATATCATCCAGAGGTGTTTCCGAATGAACTACTACTTCTAATGTCTGATCATCTGGTTGCTCAAAAGAAACTTTATATGAATGATTCTTAAATGTATAAGAAACACTCTTGGGTACTTCTATAAAACGCTGTCCATCTTCTAACTTTAAAACTACTGTCTCTTTATAGATATCGGCATTTTCATATTGTATATAGTTTATAGGATATGTACGTTCTTCTAAAGAGATGATACTTTGATTATAAGGATTTGCAAAATAAGGTATCACTAGTGTTCTCAAAGATCCAATAGAATTAGGTTTTTCATTCCACTGCAAACTTGCCTCAAATGAGCTCACATCTGTAGCATTGCCATATGTTTTATCACCCACACTTAGCATTGTAAAATCACTTTGATTTCTATTAGAAATCTCTTCAAACAATACTTTTTTAAGCTTATCTTTATCTACATTCTCCGATAAACGTTGAATATATGTGGCACTTAAGCTACCTGTCGTCTGGGTTGTTAAATCGATAATAGATTTATCAAGACCTACTTTCACAAAGACATCAGAGGTGAGAATTGCTTGCTTTCTATCTAAATTAGAAAGTATTTTAACTGAATTATCAGGCATATCACCTTTTGAAAAAGGGATTTCTAGGGCTGTAGCATTAATCAAACTTACTGGCAGTGATTTATAAGGCAAGTATTTACTTGTTAACTCTAGGTATTGATATTGCTCATCGATCTTTACTCTAATAATACAGTGGTTAAAATCTGTACTAGGTAATAAAAGAGCGCGTTTACCATAATCAGATGTGAGAATTAATACCAGGTTTGCATCGAGCTCTGCTTGTTTTGCTAGTGTTAAAAACAAAGTAGAAAAATCTTTACAGTCACCTAATTTTGTTTCAATTACTTTGGCTGGTTTTTGAGGTACAAAACCACTTTGTTTAAAGCTTACATAACTATAAGAAAAACTAGAAGTGATATAATCATAAATTTTCTTTGCACGCTCATCTTGTGACAATTGTTTGTACCCCTCAGGAAAAATACTTTCAAAAGCTGCTTTTACAGTCTCGTCATATTCTATTTGGTTGCGCACTAGATCTGAGTACCAATCTGATATCTCACTCCACTTCTCTATGGTGCTTATATGTAACTCTGTGCTTATATCTTCAAAAACTGGCATATAGTCTTCATATTGAGGAAGCATAAGCTTTCCCTTCTGTATCCATTCATATACTTTATAATCTCCTTTAGTATATATTTTAGGGTCTATATCACCATTTGCACTCGTATATGTTACAGCTTGCTCATTCTTTTTTGTGAGTATTCTATATGTTTTATTTAAAACAGGACTATAACTACTAAAGCTCTTTGAATCTTGATAATGCTTATAAAATCTTCCCGTTTTACTAAAAGTAGTTTCATAATCGATATAGATCACATCTCCCACACTTAAACCGTTAAAAACCATATTAGAACCACTGCGTTCTGCAGGAATTATAGTATTATCTGGACGTATTATCTCAGATTTATATATCACATAATCACCATAAAGTCCTAGATTGTATTCTTTAAGTTGATCTATTCCTTGTTGAGAAGTAATCTCATACATATAAGTACCTTGATAACGCCCGCCATTTTCTTTATATTTCAAAACATCTATTTGATCTAATAGAATATTAAATCCATAGTTGTTTTTTGTAATTTGATTTCGTTGTTCTTCAATATAACTATATGCATCTTCTATCTTAAACTGTTCTAACGGGTCTTTTTCACCTTTGAGATCTAAAATCAATGAGCGAAGAGACCTATCTGCACCATTGCGCTCTATTGCCTTTTCATAGTATGACAGTGCTTTCTTTTTATTATCTGTTTGCTGTAATGCAAGCCCCATTAATTTTAAAAACTTATAACTATCAGGGAAATTATCTAGTGCTTTTTCTATGTACGGAATAGACGCTTCATATTTATTATACGACTGTAATAAGTCTACATATGTATACAAGAAATTATTATCATATGAAAAATGATCTAAGCTTTCTTTATAAACATCAAGGGATTCATCAATTCTATTTTGTTTGTTATAATACCCTTGTAATAAACGTGTAATACTATAATTATAATTTTTAGAAAATTGACCTTCTAAAGCTTTAATAACACTCTCATCATCATTAAGAATTTGAGAATAAAATTGCACGAAAGTAGGTTTGACCATAGAAGGAAGTGTTGGGTCTTCTATCAAAACATCTAATTGCTTTCTTATTTTTTTAAGATCATTTGTTCTAAGAGTTTTTAAAAGATCTATCGTTTTTCTTAAGTAAGGATAATCTATAGCTGTAGCAATTTTATCTAGTTTTGCATTATAATCATCCAGATCTAATTTCAAAAATTGATCAAAGTCCTCCATATCTGTTAAAACAGATTCATAATAATCCGGATGTTTAACCTCTATATTTTTCTTAACTTCATTATAACGTGTATCTTTTTCTTGACCAAGAAGGCATTTTGCTTGATATGTTAATAATGAAGCACTCTCGGGGTATTTTTCTAACCATATATTTACTATATCCAATGCTTCATCATACATTGAATTACGCATATAGGAATTATACAGACAATGATCTAAAAGAAAGTTTTTTCCCACTTCGTTTTGCTTTGATTTAAAAAAAGCAATAATAGAATGAGGTATTAAAACAGGATTTAGTTGTTCAAGAGTAGCCACTTTATAATCTCTATTTTCAAGATTTACACTTACACCAGGAATAACCTCACCATTTTCATCCTCCATCCTTAGTATAAAGTATGGTGTTTGTTTTTCGGTAGCACTTTTTACAACAATTCTATTTACTCCTTTTTGTAAGGTAACAGCATACGTAATAGCATCCATTTCTGTTCTAATATCTTTATCTTCTTGAGCAATCAAGACATCATTAACAAATAATTTAAATAACCCTCCGTGTCCTATTTTAAGATGCACTCGTGAAGATTCTTCTGCTGTTATAAATGTTTGTGCATAATTAACACCATTGCCATATTCTGAATGATTTGTAAAAAAATTATAGACTTCATTTGTCTTTGTCTTTTTATACCAATGAGCCAGACCATTACCTCGCGTATCAAACTCTTCCGAAAGTGTAGCATTATTTTCTGGTTCATACACAGTCGCAAGTCCACTATTGTTCAAATTTTCAAAAACACCACAATATTCCCAATCTTGAATAACATTTATTTGCGCCATTTCTTTTTCATACAGATCCCAGTCTTTTCTATATCTTGCTAGAATTGCCTTAAAATAATGTGTTGCATTGATAACTGTAGGATTAGATAATGTTGATATATCTAATTGATCTCCTACTCTCGTATTAAAAGAATCATATCCGGTTTCTAGATAATTCCTTAATAAATAAGTTTTAAACCATTCACTATATAAATAATACTCTGCGTCAGGAAAACTCATAAATTGAGTTACAAAATCCTCTTGAGGAGTCAATAATCCATTTTCTACTCTTACAATAGCTTTAGTAAGTAATGCTTCTATAGATGATTTTTCGTTTAATTTTTCAGCTTTTTCAAGAGCCTCTTTTCTATTATTAGTATGAAGAGCTTTCCATATGTCATCTGTATTTTGAGAAAGTGTAGAATAAGGAAGTATAAAAAAAAGAAGGCATAAACAGCCTAAAGAACTAGTAAGTAATGAACGCATTATAATTAATTATTGATTTGAGACTTGAAAAATAAGTAAAACTAATATAGTATACTCTATATAGAAAATAATATCATTGTTAAAATTAGTACATAAAAAAATCCCAAAAACATAAAAATGCTCTTGGGAGTATATAGTATCAGTACTACTGATTTTATTTCATAAAAAAGGCAAGCTACCTACATCACACCGCTACGACCATCTACCCTTGCTGCGTTCCCACCCTGGGGGATTTGACAGGAGCTGGTTGTGTAGGACTTGCCACTGCAAAGATATGGCTTCTTTAATAAGCTACAAGATTTTTTAGCCCGATTTTTTATTTTAAATTGCCTTAAAATTAAACATCAAATGACTTCGTACGCTAAGCATCTCATTTTATTACTATTATCTGTAATTATAGCCTCTTGTGGAGGCACTATTGATCTAGACAAAAACTATACAATTGATACAAATGCTGTTAAAAACTCCATTAAAAATGGCAGTGAGGTTACCATTTCGCTCAAAGCGAAACAAAATATCACTGTAGACTCTGTTGTATATACATTAAATAATAAACCATTAATAACAGAAAATAGCGCTGCTTCTGTTACTACTTCAATAACTGAAAAAAAATTAGGCCAGCATATGCTAGCTGCTACCATTTATACTGAAAGTGGAAGCACAACAGTAAAACAAAAACTCAACATACTCAGTACAACAGCTCCTAAAGTATATGGATATCGTATTGTAAATCGCTATCCGCATCAAACAGATGCATATACACAAGGTCTAGAATTTGTGGGTGACACGCTATATGAAAGTAATGGAGAATATGGACACTCTACATTACGTAAACTAGATTATATAACTGGAGAAGTTCTTAAAGAAGAGAAGCTAGACGACTCCTATTTTGCAGAAGGTATGACTATAATGGGCGATAACATTTATCAACTTACTTGGCAAAAAAATACTGGTTTTATTTATAATCGTGACACTTTTGAAACTACAGGAACATTTACCTATAATGAGAGCAAACAAGGTTGGGGCCTTACAAATGATGGCAAAGTAATTTATAAATCTGATGGTACCAGTAAGATATGGACATTAGATCCTTCTAATCTTGCAGAACAATCATATATAGAACCTACAGATAATAAAAAGGTAACAAGCAAACTCAACGAACTCGAATGGGTGAATGGAAAAATCTATGCAAACAATTATCAAGTAGACCTCATCTCTATAATTAATCCTTCTACTGGAGCGATAGAAGGAATTATCGATTTAAGGACTTTAAAGGATGAAGTACAAGATGATCTTAATACCACTAATGAAGTATTAAATGGTATTGCATACAAAGCAAATGAAGACCGTCTTTTTGTGACTGGGAAACATTGGGACACACTCTTTGAGATCGAAATTTTTGAAAAATAGTCACTTCCCTCATTGAATGTGTATGCTTACTCATTTTAGGTGTTGATATACTGTTAGATGTGATAATTTTATACTATAAAATTATATCGTATAAAAACACATCTAGGGATTACCATATCAGAAAATTGTCAAGAAAATTGGCAAGAAATGACTCCTACTTCTCAAGGAAAACATTGTTCTACTTGTGAAAAGGATGTGATTGATTTTACATCATTAACAAAAAGAGAATTGCACTCGCACATCACTAGCGACAAGAGCATTTGTGGTAGGTTTAGACAAGATCAACTTAACACATCACTATATTTTGAACCTACTAAAGCTAGACAGTGGAAAAAATATGCAGCCTCTCTCCTATTCTCCGCAGCACTTTTTATAATTAATAAAAGTGATGCACAAACGTCTTCAAAAACACCTCATAATAGACTTCCTCATACAATTCAAACAACAAAAAAATATGATAGTTTAGGAATTGGTTCGCTTTCGCGAAAGCAAGATACTACCACCCAAGAGTTACATTGTGTTAAAGGAATAGTCTCAGGAAATTACAGTGTTTTATCACAAGTACATATCTATGTTTCAGGAACACAACGTTCTACAGTAACAAAATTAGATGGAGAGTATGAAATATCTATAGCAAAAGGAGATACATTAACCTTTCTTCATTCAGGTTTTAAACCTAAAAAAGTTGTGTATAAAGATCAAAAATCAATCTCTGTTAATCTTGATCCGATAAAAATTATAGAAGATGGCTTTACAATGGGTAAAATTATAATTATAGAAGAAGACTCTAAAAAACAATAACAACCTACTTAAAAAGTTATATTTGTTATAAAATTATAACTGAATGCGTTTTTATACTTTTCTTATTCTCCTTATAAGTATCATCACTGTGAGTTCTTGCCGTAATGATTTTGAAACCAGAACAAGTACAGATGGTGATCTTACATTCTCAAGAGATACTGTATATCTCGACACTGTTTTTACAAATATAGGATCAAGCACATTTACATTGAAAGTCTTTAATCGTAGTGATGATGCTATTTCTATTCCTTCTGTTACTCTAGGTGAGGGAGAAAACTCAAACTATAGACTTAATGTAGATGGTATTGCAGGTCGTGTTTTTGAAGATGTAGAAATTCTTGCAAACGATAGTATTTTTGTCTTTATAGAAACCACTTTAGATATAAACGCCATAGGTAATGGTGCAAATGAGTTTTTATATACAGATGCCATAGAATTTAATAATGTAGACTCGCAACAAAAAGTAGAACTTGTCACATTAGTAAAAGATGCCATTTTCTTATTTCCAGAACGTGATGGTACAACAGGTGTTATAGAAACACTAGAAGTAAATGGTGTCGAAACTTCGCTAGAAGGTCGCTATTTACTAGACGATGAACTCACATTTACAAATGAAAAACCTTATGTAATCTATGGCTATATGGCTGTAGGTGATCCCAATGGAACTACTCAAAAAACTCTCACTATAGAAGCAGGTGCCCGAGTGCACTTTCACGCAGATAGTGGTTTACTTATTGCAGATAATGCCACGTTAAATATAAATGGTGACTTGAGTACAGATCCAGAAGCGTTAGAAAACGAAGTCATTTTTGAAAGTGACAGACTAGAACCTGTATTTTCTGACGTACCTGGACAATGGGGAACAATCTTACTTACTGATGGAAGTATAAATAATACTATAAATTATGCCACCATAAAAAATGCTACAGTAGGTATTCTTAATGAGTCTAGTATAGCTACTGGCAACCCTAATTTAACTATAGCTAACACGCAAATATATAATGCTTCTGCAGCTGGATTGATTAATAGATTTTCTACCGTAGAGGCCTCAAATATGGTAATTAATAATTGTGGCCAATTCTCTATGCTCATACAACTAGGCGGTTCTTACAATTTTACACATTGCACCTTTGCAAATTACTGGACACAGAGCTTTAGAAATACGCCTGCTGTTTTTATAGACAATACCTTAATTGCTGGAGAAACCTTATTTGTGGGAGATCTTGAACAAGCAAACTTCACAAATTGTATTATCTATGGTAATGGAAGTGAAGAACTTGGTTTTAATGAAGATACAACTGCTCTTTTTAATTACAACTTTACAAATAGTCAAATACGATTTGATGACACATTTGACAACTTTATAGATGATCCTCTATATGACTTTACAAATACCTCTATATATACAGATATTATACGTGGTGGTGAGCCAGATTTCTTAGACACTTCTAACAATATGCTACAAGTAGGAGAAGATACTGCTGGTAATGGACTAGCGCTTCCTGCTGGTGCAATACAATTTCCAATAGATATTATAGGAACAACAAGAGCTGTAAATGCAGATTTTGGGGCTTATGAGAGTATTGAATTTCCTGAGTAAGTAGTAAAATATGAAAAAGGGGTTAAAAATTTTATTAAAAGGGTGTTTGGGCATCTTTATTTTAATAATTATTCTTTTTTGCATAGTAGTATATCCAATACTATTTCCCAAAAAAGTAGCACTATCTGACTACACAGATGACTATACCATTACTGCAAAAACAAGGCACCCAAAGTTTAAACCATTAGTTAATCAATTCAAGCAACAGCAACATCGTTTTGAATTTGATACTTGTGAATATAAGTATAACGACCAAAGTTTTTTCTTTGGAGATACTCCTGAAAAAATTCTTTCCATTTTTGGTGAACCTGATGAAAAGGATGAAAGAACTCACTATCAATTTGGGAATTCTGATAGATACCTTAGTAAAGACGATGCCGAAGAAATAGAACAATTAAAAAAAGACTATGGTGACTCCTTACATATATTAGAAAGTACGCTGTATTATTATTACAATAGTTTAAAAATAGGAATCAGTTTTGAAGAAATACATAACAACGGTTATGAATTTAAAAGCTTTAGGATTAGTATGTCTGGAGATAGTTACCGATATGAATATAAGTATGGTAAAACCGAAACGTTATATGATGTTATTCTATTTAGAAAAGTCCCATATCAATTAGATATGACTTTAAATGAGTTTATGGAATTATCAAACTTATCCCATAAAAAACTTAGAAAAACCGGTGGCTTCCATAGAAGTTTTTTTATGTTTCAAGAAGAGTGCCCTCCTACAGAAGAAACACGTATATATACAGCTATAGATTCGTATGCATCTTATGAAACTGAAGGTGGTGGCCATATGACTTGGACAGGGGATTTTGACCCTAATGAATCATCTACTATAGAAAGTCTATCTTTTTATTTAGAAACGTTGGAGAGTTTTTAGAAGTTAGTGCTATTATTATTCTGTACAATTAAAATATACAGGTCAAAATTTATATTCAGTTAAATAAAAAATCACTTATTCTATCGCTTAAGTTTCTTATATTAAATATCATAAGCAATATAATGAATCAAACAGCTCAAAAAATTCTCAACAACAAATCAGATTATAGAAGAAATCTAAAGTTTTTAGATTCAAGGTATCAGGGGATATTTTCAAGAAAATTAATAAAAGAAAAAAATGAAATTAATATACTATCTCTTTTCTCTGAAATGGAATTTGGTTATCTCTTAAATCAATTATTTTCAGAGGTAATTTATGAACCTAAAATAAATGGCAAAACCCCAGATTGGTTAGTGAAATCTGAAAGTCAAAATATCATCTTTGAAGTAAAAAAAATAAATCCAACAGAGAAAGAATTAAACAATAGAATTAATCTATTTAAAAAAGACAAATATCTTGGAAATCAACAAACTTCATATTGTACTTCAATAGACAATTTTATTCCTCAAATATCGAAAATCACGAATAAAGAAAAAACATATAGAGAGTTAATTACATTCGACAACTACAAATTAATTATTTGCGTCGATGTGATTAATTTGCAAAAAGACTATATAACTGATAACGATTTAAAGGAATATTTAAACTTTGAAAATAAACATTCAATTTTAAATGACCATCTTGATTTTTGTAAAAACGTTGCTGGAATTATTGGCAAACCTATTTTTGGCAATTTAGTATTCATTGAAAATAAGAAAGCTAAATTTAATCTTAATAATGATAATTTGAATATAATACGTAAAATTTAAACTTACTGTTTATGGCAAAAAACTAAGTGAATACACCTCCTAAAAACTCACCCCAATTAAAAAAGCATTATCGCTTCCTCCTATCGCTCCTTGGCTATGCACATAATCAAGGCGTAAAAAACGATATTTACCAAAGCCTACATTATCTAACCCTATAGAAAACTCTCTGTATAAACTCGCATCTTGCGTGCTCAAAATATGAGCCCCAGCAATAAGATTAAAATTGAGCTTATTAATTAATGGTATTTTTCCTAATATCCAACCTCTAAAATTATGCTCTGCGTGACCTTCAAAATAGGCCTCATTAGTACTGCGTTCATAATATGGTAAATTATAAAACCTATTACTATTTTCGGGGTCAAAAATTATGGTTTGATTTACGTTAAAATGCTGCCTGTCTACAAAACTTATATCTTTTGCAGTTCCTAAAAAAGTTCCTACGCGAGCGTCGTACTTTAAACGTCCTTTATTGCCCACATTAAACTCTTGCTGCACAATTAATCGCAATTGGTCAAAATCATAATCGGCTACAGAAGCTCCAAATCCTTTTTCGTATACCAGCGTTAGACTTGGGTATTTATCTACATTTACATTAAACTTCCCATCTGGATAACTATAATATTTCTGACCAAAATTAATACGGCCACTCACTATTAATTTTCCAATACTATGTGACTCAAAAGCAGTACTTCCTTCATCAAAAGGAGCTAGCGGGTTATTACTAGTAAACTCTTTATCATCTTTCGGAAAAAACGTTTGATCTGTAGTATTAAATACAGGATTACGCTCTTCATAAGCTACTACAGCATCAAGCCTAAACCCATTTATTACCTCTTGACCATAATATGCCTCTGCAAATACTTTTTCATAATACTTAGCAAAGTTTTCTTCCAGTCCTAAAGTATAAATGCTGTTTACAAGTGGTTTTATGGGGGCTGTATTATTAAACTGTAAGATGTCTACACCTCCAGAAACTTGCAATGATGCTCTATTGGTTCGGTTAAAACGTTTTGAAAACCCTCCTGTATATCTTAGTCTATCTTCTGAGAAACCGTAGTCCGCTTTCGCGAAAGCGGAAAAACTACTCGTAAAATTTTCGTCACTCCACGTGGTATATCTAGCTGTTATTGAACCGTTCCAACCCTGTACAGTATTAAAACTTATATCTTGCAATGGCCCTGAAACCGAAAAACTCTTTTTGTTATACGTATCACGATAACTATATCCAAAAAATGGGTCTAAGATTTTAAACTTATTACCTCGTGCATCTATAGAATCTAGGTGTTTTTTAGACTTACGAATCACTTGAAGGCTATCCTTTTTAGTATAATCTTCTACCTCAACTTGAGTGAGTGGTACTGGTCTTACTTTTTGCCAAAAAGTGCTATCTTTCTTATTTGCATCTTCTTGAAAAGAGAGAATCTCATTTGAAAATGATTTTTTTGTAAAATCTGGATTAAAATCATATTCTGAATATCCTGCTACAAAACTCCCATCTCCTTTTACTCCAAAAAAGCTAAAACTAAAATCGATTACCTGAGAGCGTTTTACCCACTTATCTATACTTTTTTCATATTTAAAGTTTTGTTTAAAGTTGAGACTTTCTATAATGGGCACTTGAATAGCAGTACCATTTGTATTGAGATCTACACCATACAATTGCCAGTCGTCTTCTACAATATATATTATTCCAGAAAAAATGCGATCGTTCTCACGCCTTGGAATCACCTTTACTTTATTAATGAGTTTACCTTCTTCATAAAAAGTACCTTCTAGTTTGTACTTATAATATACATAGGCATTTGAAGCAATGGGAGATATGATTTGAGCATTAAGATCTAAAGTGTTTTCATAGAAAGAAAAATTTGCATCTACTGCCGTGTTAAAACTAAACCCATTATCATTTCCAGAAATTTTACTGGCTACAATCTCTTCACTAAAATTATCTGGACGTTGGTATGCTATATTAGAAATGGTCTCACTTAGGTATACAATCCCTGTTCGGGTTGAATCTAGTCCTCCTCCTAGATCTCCTATTTCTTGTCCTAATATTTTTTCTGGTGCATCTTCTACTTTCCAAACTCCTTTAGAATAAAACTTTGCTTTATACTCACTAAGACGTTCTAGATTTTTCTTTCTAGCTGCGATAGTTGCCTTTATAATTCTATCTGCTGGATTTACGCCTGCCTGCACAATAACTTCATCTAACGATGTTGTAGAGGCTACTAATTGTGCATCTAATAATACTTTAAGATCATCGATTACTATTTTTTGAGTCTTAGTAGTATATCCTAAATATTTAAACACAATGGTTACTTCTGTATCCAAGTCTGCTTTTTCTAAAGGCAAATTATAAACACCATCTCCATTTGTTGTTGTCCCTCTATTTGAACCTTCTATATAGATATTTACAAACGGCAATGCAACATCTGACTCATCTGTAACAAGACCATATAATTGAGCCTTGGTCGAAAAAGTGATAAAAAAAAGACCTATAAAAAGGCAACATTTTGATAAAGACATACTTATGTTTTATAATACAGCTACTTTATTTTAACTGGATATGAAAATGATCGTCGTGACGTACAGCTCCACATCCGTGAAATCTAATTTTAGAATTTTGTAATCCCATTCTTTTCTTTAAATGCGGTTCTATAAACACCTTTCCTACACGTTTATCTTTTGTAATTAAATTAGATAAATAACGATTGGCTTTTACAGAAAAACTATGGTCATCATTATAAGAAATTATAGAGGCATACTTTGTAAAATCATATTGCCAGTATCCTTTATTTTTACAATAATCACTTTGATTATGCTCATTTGCTTTTGCCTCTTCAAAAACTCCATAACCAGAAAAAGATTTTTTTGCGTTAGTCAATGTTCCATCTGGAGATTCATACAGTAATGTAATATCTACTTTTTTTCCATCATTGTGGCTTAAGTGAGGGAGTAATGAAAAGCCATTTATAAATGGAAAATTTGCATCAAGATATTTTATTTGGATTCCTGGATATTGATTTGCTAACTTACTAGAAACATCTCTTAAAACATCATTAAGTGCTGGTCTTACATAATTGCGATTTGCGAGTATATAAAAATAATTATGAGAAGAGAGATCTTGTGTATTTGTGATTTTTTCTCTCCCAAACAATGGTGCTATAAACGGTACTACTCCTATTGTAACCGTAAGATAGACTGCCATAAAAATTAAAGGTTTAAAAAACCATTTTGACAATGTAACTCGCTTAAAGACAAGCAAGCAGATTATATATACCAAACCGCCTATTTGCGTGACTACTGTAAGTATAATTACAAGTAGTATATGGAGTATGAAAGCTCCTAAGACTCTCAATTGTTAAATGCCTTTTTTATACGGGCTAAGTTTTTCTTATTATCTCTATCTTTTATGACCTCTCGTTTGTCATATGTTTTCTTTCCTTTTGCGAGTGCAATTTCAAGTTTTGCAAATCCTTTTTCGTTAGTAAATAATCGCAGTGGTACAACGGTAAGTCCTGCTTTATTTACCTCACGTTCCCATTTTTTGAGTTCGCGTTTATTAAGTAAGAGTTTGCGTGATTGTTTAGGTTGGTGATTAAAGAATGTTGCGTGAGAATATTCTTGTACTGTCATATTAATCACAAACATCTCACCTTGCTCATTAAACTCACAAAAACTCTCTGCAATAGATGCTTTTCCTTCTCGTATCGCTTTAATCTCTGTGCCAGCAAGTACAATTCCTGCTACCAACCTATCTAAGATCTCATACTCAAAACGAGCCTTTCTATTTTTTATGTTTACTCTATTTGACATTATCACAAATGTAAGTAAAAACGGTATTTTCAAATGCACTTATACATTGTTTTAAACAATACTTATTTTTGCTAATTAAAATACAAACTGTAAGTTCATTTAATGAATAACCGACTACCCTATAATTACACTATAAATAGTACTCAATATTAAAAATTATTTTGACGTATTTTATAATCAATTAGGCCATTGTCATACAAGATTATATTTTTATAAATTACATACAGCTATGCAGTATCTCTCAAAAAAAAAAACTTATATTATACTATTAATCTTCTCTTCTTTCTTGTTTAATAGCTGTGCTATTTTTCAAAAAAACAAGAACGTATTACCAGATAATCAATATATAAACTGTCACTTACAAAATGTCCAGCTTGCCCTTAGCGGTGATAAAAAAATAGATAGAGAAAAGAAAAAGAAACAACTTAAATATACCGAAAACAGGAGAACAATTCTATTCTTTTTTGATGAACTATCTAAAGAAAGTGAAGATGACAATGATTTATTACAACATTTTGAACCAGACGCAACGATAGAATATGATAGTATTAATATCAAAAAATCTTCTCAGTTTTTAGAATACTTAGATTATGTAGCAATGCATACTAATGAAGAACCTTTAGTTTTTGATAAAAATCAATGTGGTGGTAAAAGAAATCACAGAATCTATTTAGAAGCTCCCAACCAGAAGAAAAAAATTATATGGTCATTTGCTTTTAGTAAAAAGCATAAAATAAATTATTTTAAAGAAACACTAGAATATTACTAAACCAAAAAATGACTACGACACGCCTATTTTACGTTTTTTCTCTCATATTAATATTACAGAGTTGTAAAGAACAATCGACAGCTCCTGCAACTCAAGAAAAAGAACAATCAACAGTTAATGCAACTCTTACAGCTCAAGAGATTGTAGACAAAGCTATTGCTGCCGCTGGCGGTTCTATCATAGAGAATGCTACTATTCATTTTAAATTTCGTGATTATTATTATAATGCAACACGTGCTAATGGTAGTACTACTTTAGATCGTTGTACAGATCCAGAATGTTTATTACAACAAGATAAAATAAAAGAAAATGGGGAGTTTGTACGCTTTCGCGAAAGCGCTCCTGTCCCAGTTCCAGATAGTATGGCTCCTAGATATTCAAACAGTATAAACTCTGTACATTATTTTTCTGTTTTACCATACGGTTTAAATGATCCTGCTGTACATAAAGAGCTTATAAGTCCAACTGAAATTAATGGAAAACCTTACTATCGTATTAAAGTAACATTTTCTGAAGAAGGCGGCGGTGAAGATTTTGAAGACGAATATATGTATTGGATTGATAAAGAAAGTTATCAGGTAGATTATATTGCATATAACTATCAAGTAGATGAAGGTGGCACTCGCTTTAGAGAGGCCTATAATGAACGAATTGTAAATGGTGTGCGCTTTGTAGATTATCGCAATTATAAACCAGAAGAGCAATTTCCGTCTCTTACAGACTTAGGCAGTTTATTTGAAAATAAAAAGCTTAAACTTTTATCACAGATTGAGCTTGAAAATATTTCAGTGATTAAATAAACAATATCATACAGTTACAAAAGATTGTCTTTAATTAAAATGTTGTGATGAAAATGTACGTTGTTCTCCTTCTACTGTAACAATGTATAGATTCCCATAGTCAGACTCATCTATAACTGGAGCTTCTTGGGTATTTAAAATAGCGTTTGCAAAATTGGGCGTGGTATTACTATGACCTACAACCACTACATTTTTACCTTCTGTTGCTATAGCAAAAGCATTATCGTATAACACCGAAGGACTGTAATCTATAATTTCAAGATTATTTGCTTGAGCAGTAGGTGCTGCCGTGTTCATTGTACGTATGTAATTTGTAGAGTATACAGCTTCTATATCTTTATCATCAAAATACTCTTTCCATTGTATTGCTCTAGCTTCTCCTTCTGCTGTAAGAGTTGGATTTTGATCACTAGGGTCACTTGTCACTTTCTCTGCGTGACGTATTAAGTAGTACGTCGTTACTACACTTTCTACGTCTTGATCATCAGTTTCTGTATCTGTACTTTCTTGAGGGGTTTCTTCTTGAACCACTTCTTCAGATGTTTCATTTTGAAAAACATCTTCTTGATCTGTTTTACAAGCAGTTAATAATAGTACTATTGTAAGGAAAGTGAGTATATTTTTCATTGTAGAGTTATTGATTGATTGATTATCTCTCAAAGATAGATGAAATTCATACAAAACAACTAAAATAGGTGTAAGGAAGGTAAAAACGCTTCGACAAATCGATTGTCTTTTATTTATATAAAGTTGTATAAGACCAAAATCTCTGCTATGAGAAAGAGCAAAATCCGCTATCTGATCCAGATGCGGATTTTGTGTTTTTAATCTATTTTAGACACTTAAGTTCCTGTAATAAAGAAATCTACATTGAAAAGTATTGTACTAATGTATACGATACTATTACAAATGATGAAAGAATAACATAAATAGCGAGTGCTGTATTTCTTCCTTGCCTTATTTGTTCTAAAGGGATTGTTTGTGCTTGATTTTTCATAATGTCCAGATGTATTGATTGATACTATAAAGACGATCAATCTCAACACTTGTTACAATTCATTTTAAAAAAAGCACTTAGCAGTTTATGCTTCAGATGTCTCGTCACCTTTTGTTGCTGGTGTTTCAACAACTTCTGGCTCTTCTTCTTTTTGACTCTGAGCTACGACATCTCTCAATTTTTTGAGCTTAGATTTCCATAAAACAAGTTCTTCTTTATGCTTGTTTATGTTTTTATGCACCTCAACTACCATAGGGTTATCATCTGCAACGTGCTGGAAGAATCCTAAATTATTCTCTAATTGGTTAATTTCTGATTTAGTCTCATCTATTTTCTTACGTATGAAGAATTGTTCTTTCTGAATAGCACGATCATCATTACCCGCAGCAATAGACTGCATACGATTCTCATACTTAATGAGCTCTGCTTCTTTACGGTCTATATCTAACTTTGTAAAGAAACCATCAAGTACTTTATTAAAGTCTTGATCTATACTTTTCTTATCATAAGGAACTCGACCTATTGCTTTCCATTGTGCAATATATTCTTTTATTGTGGTAAGATCTGTTGCTCTATCTTCAGAAAGTGTTATGCCTTTTACCGTTTCCATTAGAGCAATTTTCTTGTCATAGTTTTCTTGCTCACCTGCTCGATCCTGCTTTTTAGAATCTTTCATATGGTCAAAGAAGTGATTACAAGCATCTTTAAACTCTTTCCAGATCTTATCACTATCCTTACGAGGTACGTGACCTATTTTTTTCCAATCTGCTTGAATGCGCTTCATAAGTTCAAGTGTCACAGGGATATCTTCATTATCCTTGTTATCTTGTGCAATCTTTACAAGCTCTTTCTTCTTTGCAAGGTTATCATATTGTTCCTTCTTTTGAGACTTGTAGAAGTTATTTTTTTTATGGTTAAATAACTTTGTGGCTTCCTTGAAAGAAGCCCAGGTTTCTTCATTATTTTCTTTAGGCACTTTGCCTGCTTTAAAAAAGGCTTCACGCTGTTCTTCTACAACTTTAATTTTTTCTTGAATCGTCTTGTGGGACTTTATATCATCTTGAGCAACTTCAAGAATACGAGCTATAATAGCATTTTTCTTTTCTAAGTTTTTTACCCAAACGGATTCTATCTCCTTTTGCTTTTCATCACGAGCATCGTGTATCTTTTTTGTAGCAACACTAAACTGTTCCCATATCTCATCACTATATTCTTTAGAAACAGGACCTATTTCCTCTTTCCACATACGGTGAAGTAATTGTAATTCTTTAAAAGCTTTATTAATATTAGGCTCTGCAGTAAGTTCTTCTGCTCGCTGTATGAGTTGTAACTTCTTAACTAAATTATCCTTGAAGTGTTTATCTCTAAATTCACGATTTAAATGTAATAACTCATAGAAAGCATCTACGTGAAAATAATAATCGTTCCATACTAAGTTATAACGATCTCTAGGGATGTTACCAGCATTATTCCAACGCTCTTGAATGTCTTTAAACTTATGGAACGTGGTATTTACACTCTCTGCTCCTCCTAGTTCATCTCTCAGTGTCTTAATCTCTTCTATAAGCTTTTGTCGCTCTGCAAGATTTGCATTTTGATCTTTACGTTTACGCTCAAAAAACTCTTGTCTTTTGTTGCGATACTCGTAATAGACTTCGTTAAATGACTTTTTTAATGGAGAATTAAATCTAAAATCTATAATATTTCCTCCTTCAGCAAGAAACGCTTCTTTGGCTACTTCCTGCTCAGCATCAAACTGAGTGTTTATAGTCGTATTAATCTCTTCTACGTGTTCTTTAATATCTGTAATCTTCTCATTTTTAATGAGTGATTGTAACTCTGCAATAAGCGCTTCCTTAGAAAGCGAAGTATAATCCTTTTTTTCTATAACCTTAGGTTCTTCTTTAACTGCAACTTCTGAAACTACAGCTTCTGGAATTTCTGTTTCTAAAGCTTCTACACTCTCTTCTTTTACAACAGCAACTTCTGGAGTCTCTGTTTTTACGACATCTGCACTCTCTTGTTCTACAGCAGTAGCTTCTTCTATAAGCGTTTCTACTGTTTTTTCAACTTCTTGCGGCGTAGCCGTTTCCTCTAGCTGATCTTTGGGCTTAGGATCTTGAGGTGTATTTTCTTCAGACATTTTTTTCAATGTTAAGGTTCATATTATAAATAGTAAATATACTATAACCTGCGCAAATTATTTACTACGAGTATTCTTTACTCATTCCAGATAGTCCAAGAAGCCTCTGCTTGTAGCTCTAACATTCTGAAACCATTTATGATAGTAGCTCCTTTTGCTGCTGCAAGTTTTAAAAATTGCGTTTCTGTAGGGTTATATATCAAGTCAAAAGCTACGTGAGATACATCTATAAAATCATAGGGTACATCTGGTGAAGCATCTACATCTGGAAATGTTCCTAAAGGGGTTGTATTTACTATAAATGTTTGTGCGTCAATAATCGTTTTATCTAAATCGTCATAGGTTAGATTTTTTTCTGTACGCTTTCGCGAAATAAATTGACACTCCACTCCCAGTTGCTCTAATGCATACTGTACTCCTTTTGAAGCTCCTCCAGTTCCTAAAATAATAGCTTTATGACCTCTGGGCTCATAGTCTTGAGTCCCATAACCTAAAAATAATGAATCTTTAAAGTGTTCTAATAATGTATCTCTAAAACCTACAAAATCTGTATTCATTCCTGTTAAGGTGCCATCGGCTTCTCTTTTTATGGTATTTACTGCTCCTATTTTTAAAGCGTGTTCGTCTAATCTATCTAAAAATGGTATGATCGCTTCTTTATAAGGAATTGTGACATTATACCCTTTCACGAAAGTGTCATTAAGATATTCTTGTAAACCTGATGCATTTGGAACATCAAAATTTTCATAAGTAGCAGCAATGCCTTCTTTTTTAAATTTACTTTTAAAATACCCTCTTGAAAATGAGTATCCTATGTCTTTACCAAAAAGCCCGTATTTATTCAATTTTTCTTGTTTTTTCTCCATATTTACCTAACCATACTACAATAAAAACTCCTATGAGTATAAAAAATACTGCTAGCACATTTTCTAAACTTACTGCTGTAGGTATAAAACGATTATAATTATCTAAAATGGGAGTTCCATTACTATCTAATGCGATTTGTCCCATTTCATTTATTTCAAAAACTTCTATTTTCCAAGGCCAAACAACTCCTAAAGACCCTATAATAAATCCTAAAATAGCAGCGTTTGTACCCCACTTAAAGTGTTTTAACAAGTAACTTAAAAAATGAGATAACGTTATAAGCCCTGTAAGAGATCCTGCAGCAAATACAATAAGGATTGTAAGTAGCCCCATATGTAACGGGTCATCTATATATGAGAAATCTAAAGTAATACTTTTTACTATAGTTACATATAATGCATTTACAGAATCTACCAGTAAGAGTACATAATTACCTAATAACATTAATATAAAAGATCCGGATAATCCTGGTAATGTCATTCCTGACACTCCAATAATACCACAAAAAAAGACAAAAAATAGATTGCTATTTTCTTGTGCTGGCTCCATAAGACTTATAGAAATACCAACAATAACACCTGCAATTAAAATAAATATATTTTGACGTGTCCAAGCTTTAAAATCTTTTGCGATATAATAAATAGAACCTATTATCATCCCAAAGAAAGCACTCCAGACTAAAAGTGGGTAATTTTTAATCGCTATATCTAATAATAAAGACACACTAAAATAACTAATGAGCATACCTGCTATAAGTAGTCCTAAAAATTTACCGTTTATATAACTCCAAAAACTTCTAAAACGCCCTGCTAGTAGTAATTTAAATGATTTACGATTAATCTTTTGTAGTGAGTAAATAAACTCTTCATAAAACCCTGCTACAAAAGCAACTACTCCTCCTGAAACACCAGGTACTTTATTTGCAGCGCCCATTGCTAATCCCTTAAGGATTAGCCACATTTTATCTGAAAAAGAACGTGTCTCAGTGTGCATTTCTTGTTTTATTTCCTGCTGCTTTTTCTAATAGAAAGATAAGCGCAAATCCTGAAATTGCAAGAATAATCGCTCCTATTATTTGAGGGTTACCATCAAAACTTGTAGGTAGTATGCTAGTCGCCTCTAAAGTAACTTCCTTACCGTGTCTATCTAAACGAGTAGATAGCACTTCTTTCCACGGCCATATTTTATTAAGTGATCCCACCATAAAGCCTGTGAGTACAGCTAGTGTAATTTCTTTTTTATTCTGGAACATCCACTTTAAGATTTTTGAGAATAGTTTTAATCCTACAATACATCCTATTCCGAATAAAATGATTTTAAATATAGATGTTTTGAGAAGCTCCCAATTTTTAGTAACTAATGCGTCTTGCGCATCTGTTAATGTCCCTAATACCATTGCATAAGAACCTAATAAAACTAATATAAATGAACCAGAAATACCGGGTAATATCATCGCAATAATAGCTATACAACCAGATAAAAAATAAAAATACCATACATCTGGTGCTTCTGCTGGGGCTGCTATAGTTATAAAAAATGCTATTACAGCTCCAATAAGAATCGATATTATTACTTGAATAGTCCAAGCCTTAATTTGCTTACTGATATATAATATACTAGCTATCACAAGTCCAAAGAAAAAAGACCATACTAAAATAGGTTGTATTTCTAATACATATGATATTAACCTTGCAAGTGATAAAATACTTATGAATACACCGAGAAATAATGTCAGCATAAAAATAAGATTATATTTCTCTATAGCTTTTTTAAATCCTTCTTTTTTCCAAGTTTTAAAAATACCAAAATCAAGTTTGTCAATAGTTTCTATAAGCTCTTGATAAATTCCAGATATAAATGCAATAGTTCCTCCAGATACACCAGGGACTACATCTGCTGCTCCCATAGCAATACCTTTGAGAAGAATATATATGTAGGCTTTTGTAGTTCTTAGCATAATAGAATTTTATTCAGTATGGCTAAAATACTAGCTTTACTGAGAACCGCCTACTAATTACAATATATTTTTAAGTCTAAACTTCATAGTTTTTACGAAGTGCTATTACTTCTTTTTTACTAGCTACATAAGGAAAAAGCTCGTCTATAATAATGGCAAATTCTGCATCTATCTTAAGTGCATTTTTCAAAAAATAGAGTCCTTGTATATCATTGCCTTTGTTATAATTAAGTCCAGATAGTCTAAATGCTATTTCTGCATTTTCTGGGTAAAACTCCATAGATTGCGTAAGGCTTGCAATAGCTGCATCTGCCTCTCCTAATTGTATTAATATGTCTGCTCTATTAAGCCAAGTATCTAATTCATAATTGCCAAGCTCTAATGCTTTTCTATAACCAGCTTCTGCTTCTTCATAGAATTTAAGCCTGTAATTGATAGTTGCATAACGCTTCCAATACAACACATTATCTGCATCTATTTGTATTGCTTTGTCTATGTAGTATAATGCTTTTTGAAAATTAAGCCTTTTCTTGTAAAAATCTGTAATGGCAATCCACCCATTATCAAGTAATGGATCTTCGTGAACACATCTTTCAAAATGTTTTATTGCTAGATCATCAAAACCTAGCTTGTCATAGCATTTACCCATACGAAGCAGTGCAAAAGAGGTAGGATCTTCTAATTGAAGAGTGATTTGATAATTCTCTAACGCTTCGTTATATCTTCCTAATTTTTCTAAAACTTTTCCTTTTTCTAGATATGCTCCTACAAATGTATCGTCGCTTATAATAGCAAAATCAAAAGCAGAGAGTGCCTTTTCGTATTCTTTTAAATCAAAGTATTGTTTACCTACTTGATGCCAGGCTACTTCACAATATGGATTTTTATTTAAAAACATATTGAGATAGTCTATAGCTTCTTGATGTTGTTCTAAAAAATCAAAACAATAAATAATATTATATAATGCACTATAATCTTGATCGTCTACCTCTAGACATTTCATAAAACTCACCTTTGCATTTGCATAATCTTCTAGAAATAAATATTCCATCCCTATAAGGTTATATACATCTGCTGGATCATCTGTTAGATCTATTGCTTGTTCTAAAAGGTAGATGGCTTTTTTATGATCGTCTTGTTTACTGTAGATATTTGCTTTTTGAATAAATACTTCTTCATTATTAGGCTCTAACTCGTGCAACTCTGTGAGAATTACTTCGGCTTGATCAAATTTATTTTCAAAAATGAAGAGCTCTGCTTTAAAGAGACGAAGATTGGAAGATGTAGGATGTTGTGCTAGGCCTAGCTTTACTGCTTTTCGCGCAAGCGCTATTTTCCCCATTTCAATATAGTGATTTGCAATGCTCTCAAACTCTTCTGCATCAAAGAAAAAAACATCGTTAGTCTTTAACATTGATTCAAATCGTGTAAGTGATACATTATTATCTTCTGGACTAAAACTCATACGCGTCTTTTTTCTATAATCGACTTTATATAAATGTAGTGATACTATAACATTATACTTAAAATAGATATCTTAGTTTTCAACATAATAATGAACAGCCAAAATCAAGCCAAAATGTTTTTAGATTTTACATAATATATATTAATTATTATATTTTCACAAATGACGATCACCTTTACTATAAAACCTTTTTACAATACACGCCATATTATACAATATTTATGAAGCAATCTATCTTATACAAGGAAACTCAAGTATTTAAATGGCTCCTTATAATATCAATTTTATTAGTTGCTATTTTTGCTATGTGGAACTATAGAATATGGCATCCTGAACATTCAAATTTGATATCAATATCATCCCCTGGTATATTTCTCTTAATTACCTTAGTACTATTTTATAAGTTAAAAATTACAATTACAAAAGAAAAAGCAATTGCTTCTTTTGGGATAGGTATCATTAAAAAGACAGTTTTAATTAGTGATTTACATATTGAAAAAGCTGAACAAGTAGATATCCCTCTTTTATGAGGAATTGGATATCGTCTATCTACTCCTAAAGGAACGCTACTAAATACTAGGCCAGGATCTGGAGTTTATATCCCTGCACAAAATTCCTCTTTTTTTGTAGGAACTAATCATCCTGATAAAGTTATAAATGCGGTTAAAGAAGCTCAAAAAAGTAATTAGAACTTAGATTTACCCAGATAGGCTGCTATAATTTCATTATATGTTTCTCCTACACGTATGGTAATTGTATGCGGTATATCATATAATGCTTCATAATCTGTATAACCTGCTTTAAGTAATTCTTCTAGATAAAAATAGGCAGCTTTATAATCTCTCTCTTGAGCACTTAGGGATATTGTTTGGATAAATGCATCATAATTTACAGGATCTACTAGAGTACGAAGTACATTTATAAACAACAGTTGATCTAAGCTTGGGTCTTGTGTTTGTAATATAATATATTGCTGTTCTACTAATGATTGGACATAGGCTTTAAGTCGTTTTGCAGATTTACTGGCTTGTACTATTTTATCTGAAATTTCAATTTTAGAATCTATATCATCCATTTGAGATCCCCACCAACCTAGGTTATCAAAATAACTGTTTTTAGTATCTTCAAATAGGTAATACTGAAAATCTTCTAATAGCACAGCTTCTTCATACTTAAAAATATTGTATTGAGACCGCTCTGATTTGTATATTGCATTTGCTCTTATTTTTTTAAGCATCTCTTTTTGAGCTGAGAAATCTACACGCTTTTTATATTTATCCTTAAGATTATTTATAAAATCATATGCATAAAGATGTAGTTGCTTTCTATATAAGTATGTACCAAAAGCTAGATCATTTTCATAAAAATTTTGCACTTCATTATCTGGAGTACTACTTTCTATTAATAAATCTACAAGTCCTGCAGATAAGTAGCCAGCATCTGGCCAATCGTTTTGACTATAAGTTTGATATCCAACAATATACTTTTTAAAAGTATAGTCTTTTGAATAGGCACGGAGTTTATAAAAATTACTTCCTTCATCTGATGAAAAAATTGTAAATTTTATCGTATTCTGTTTTTTTAAAAGTGGTTTATCTAAATAAATATCATTTACTGCCAATACACCATATATATTACTAGACAATTGCGCAATTGAACTTGCAACAAGAGCTCCTTCATCTATCCCTGAAAGGATAATTTTAGAACGGTCTATTGCATATTTTTCAGCGGTAACATCTATTAGTTTATTTACTTGTTTGAGTGCCACTGTAAGTGTATCATTTAATGTATAATTGACCCCTATTATAATAGTGTTAGTTAGCTCGGAGGCTATAGTGTATCTCTGAACTACAGATGCACCACGAGCTTTATTATCAAAAACAAAAACTACAGGATATGACTTACTTTCATTATACTCTCTGGGTAAATAAAGAGCAAATGTTTGATTTTTTGAAGCGTCTAAAACAATTTTAGGTTCTATCGATCCTATTGATAAAGAAGATTGCGCATAAGATGTAATAGAAACAAAAAACAATAAATACAGATACCTCATAAAAATAATAGAAAGTGAATAATATATAAGTAACAAAATTCATACCATATAGGGGTAAGAAAAATACTTAAAAAGAACACAATAAAGTTATAGAAAATAATAAAATTCAACTTTTAACTAATTAACGTGAGTTCGATATAAAAAAATAATATAATTGTTTGATTATTAGGTATTTTATATCTTTGTTACTTGTTGTTTGTTGAAATGTAAGTCATATTTTTACGTTTTTAGTTAATTAAAACTCATTTTTTATAATCAAAGTAACCTTATAAGTTGATTTATTTTATAACTAATTGATATACACGAAGTATTATGTCGAAATCACCTTAATTAAATAACAAAAGATATTTTAACTTCATTTTTTAGTAAAAAAATTATAAAAAAATTAACATTTTTGCTTCTTGTCGGTACAATAAGTTATTTTGTCGATAAAATACGATTTATAAAAATTATTGTATAACCAACGCAACCTTTTACTAACTTTATCATCTATCACTTATGCAACTAATAACCAGTTATATATGGACTCATTGATTAAAAATAAAGCAATTGTAGTATTATCTATCGCAGTAATTATTATCTGCGTTATACTTTTCTTTATATAATTCTCATTTAATTACAAAAAAATACCCGATACAAAAGTATCGGGCAATTAATGATAAAAGAAAATTTATAATTCTATCTAACCAATTTCTTGTACTTAATACGTTTAGGCATTAAATCACCCCCCAATCGTTTCTTCTTATTTTCTTCATATTCGGAGAAACTTCCCTCAAAGAAATATACTTGACTATCGCCTTCAAAAGCAAGAATGTGTGTACATATACGATCTAAAAACCATCTATCGTGACTAATTACCACAGCACAACCTGCAAAATTCTCTAATCCTTCTTCTAAGGCTCTCAATGTATTAACATCTAAATCATTTGTAGGCTCATCTAATAGTAACACATTCCCTTCTTCTTTTAGTGTCATTGCGAGGTGTAAACGATTGCGCTCTCCTCCAGAAAGGGTAGCTACTTTCTTGTTTTGCTCACTTCCCGAAAAATTAAATCTACTTAGATAAGCTCTAGAGTTTACTTCCTTACCTCCCATTAAAACAAGATCTTGCTCATCTGAAAAGTTTTGCCAGATCGTTTTTTCTGGGTCAATATTACTATGACTTTGATCTACATATGCGATTTGAGCAGTTTCTCCCACAATAAAATTACCATTATCAGGCTGCTCTTCTCCCATTATCATTTTAAAAATGGTTGTTTTACCAGCTCCGTTAGGACCTATAATACCTACAATTCCAGCCTGAGGAAGATTAAAGTTTAAATTTTCATATAACAACTTATCTCCAAAAGCCTTACTCACACCCGTTGCCTCAATCACATTAGTACCTAAACGCGGTCCATTAGGAATATAGATCTCAAGCTTAGCATCTACTTGCTTTTGATCTTGACTCATTAGTTTATCGTAATTCTGTAAACGCGCTTTTTGTTTTGTTTGACGTCCTTTTGCACCCTGACGAACCCACTCTAATTCTCGTTCTAGGGTTTTTTGACGTTTTGAAGCAGTTTTACTCTCTTGCGCCATACGTTTTGACTTCTGGTCTAACCAAGAAGAATAATTACCCTTCCAAGGAATACCTTCTCCTCGATCTAACTCGAGGATCCAGCCAGCAACATTATCTAAGAAATAACGGTCGTGCGTCACTGCAATAACAGTACCTTTATATTGCGCAAGGTGATGTTCTAACCAGTGTACAGACTCTGCGTCAAGGTGGTTTGTAGGTTCATCAAGCAATAATACATCTGGTTCTTTTAATAATAATCTACATAAAGCTACACGTCTTTTCTCTCCTCCTGAGAGAACTCCCACTTTTTGATCTCCAGGTGGTGTGCGCAATGCATCCATTGCGATCTCTAGTTTTGTATCTAACTCCCAAGCACCACGTGCATCAATCTCATCTTGCAATACTGCTTGACGTGCCATTAATTTGTCCATCTTATCGGCATCAGAATACACTTCTTCTAGTCCAAAAGAATCATTAATCTTATTATATTCATCGAGAATAGCAACCGTTTCTGCGGCTCCCTCTTTTACAATTTCAAGTACTGTTTTTTCTGGATCTAATTTAGGCTCTTGTTCTAAATAACCTACTGAAAATTCTTTGTCTGATGTTACATCTCCTTGATAATTGGTATCTAATCCTGCTATGATTTTCATCAATGTAGATTTACCAGAACCATTAAGACCTAAAATTCCAATCTTTGCTCCATAGAAAAAACTTAGATATATATTTTTAAGTACAGGTGTTTGTGCTCCTGGATACGTTTTTGAAACGCCTTGCATCGAAAAGATAATCTTTTTATCGTCGCTCATTGTTTGTCTTTATTTTGGTAATGGTTTATTGTGAGTATACGCTTTCGCGAAAGCGTATTATTCTTTAATTTTAATTCCAAACGTATTCATTTTATCAATGACTACAGGAATATCTTCGGAATATAGATATAAATTCCGGTATCTCCCATTTGAAAGTAACAATCGTAATGATCTATGGCCTGTAAAAGCCGTTTTATCCTTAAGGCCTATAATATCACTGATAGAATTTTTTTTTTTAAAACTAACCTTAAAAGACATATATATAGAAAAAGCAAGTGAAAAAAAACCTATTGCAATTAACAATATAACCGCAATAGTAATCCCTTGCTTATTATAATATTGAACTCCCATATTTAAAAGAACACTAGCAGCAAGTGCATTTATAATTAAGGTATATTTGCCTGTTGTTTTATCATCTATTGTCACTGTCTCTTTAGTGATAGTAATATTTTCTACTGTATTTGCCATTAAATTAAGTTAGAATACAAAGCTACGATATTCCTTCCAAAACATTGCGCATTGCTCTAGCTTTGAGGTAACACTCTGCATACTCTTTTTCAGGAATAGAACCTGCTGTGATAGCACTTCCAACTGTGTAAGAAATGTACTCTTTTTCTGTGTTATACAAAATACTTCGTATCACTACATTAAAATCAAAATCTCCTGTAGGTGTAAAATATCCAATAGCGCCACTGTAAAGACCTCTTTTAGAAACTTCTAGCGCTTCTATAATTTGCATTGCTTTTACTTTGGGAGCTCCTGTCATACTCCCCATAGGGAAGGTGGATCGTATTACATCTACTGGGGAAATCCCTACCCCTATTTCTGAACTCACTGTAGAGATCATTTGATGCACTTGTTTAAACGGATAAACACGACACAATTCTTCAACTTTTACAGATCCTTTTTTTGCTGTACGAGACAGGTCATTGCGCACTAGGTCTACAATCATTATATTTTCTGATCGCTCTTTGGGGTCTTGTGATAACGCTTTCGCGAAAGCAGAATCTTTCTCCTCTCCTTCTCCACGTCTGGCGGTTCCCTTTATGGGTTGACTAATGATCTTATCGCCTTGCTTTCTAATATATCTTTCTGGGCTCGCACAAAGTGCATATTGATGCTCTAACTTTAAAAAAGTTGCAAATGGCGGTGCACTAATCGCATTGAGACGAATATAAGTATCTAAAGGATTTATAGTGCCTGTTGCATAAAACTCTTGACACATATTTGCTTCATAAATATTACCTCTTGCAATATGATCTAGCATTTCTCCTACTCTTTTAAGATATGAGTCTTTATCAATCTTGTTTTCTATGTTAAGATCTGAGTGGTTATTTTTTGATGTGTGTGTGTGTGCTGTATAGATCTCATTAATATCTTCTTCTATCTCATCATCTACCATAGAGAGGTAATGTATTTCTAGCGTATTATTTTTTATGAGAAATAGTTTTTTAGGTTGAAAAAAGTAAAGATCTGCAAAGTGAAGTTTGTCTGTATTTTTTGAAGTGAGACGTTCTGTATCATTTTTAAGATCATAACTTAAGTATCCAAAAATCCAATCCTTTGTTGTATTTTGATATTCTTCAAGTTGATCAAAAGCTCCTTGAAAATCAGTTTTTAAACTTGTAAAGGCATCGACAGCAAGAATCGCATCATATTCAGGATAGTTCTGATGGTTATAGTCATTACTATCTAACCACACGATCTCTTCAAACTGCTGTGCCCATACTAATAATTGCTCTTTAAAAGTGTCGAGATGGGAAATAGATATACTTTTTGAAGTTCGATTCATTATGGTAAAAATAAGCAAGAATCCTTTGGTTTTAAACTGAAGTTAAAAATCAATTTTTAAGAAAAAAATAAAATTAACTCATTGATGATATGATATCAAAATCATTACATACAACCTATTGAGAGCGCCTCTTTAGACATCTTGATGGTATTGTGACAGCTCCTTCTGCTTTTACACTGTATAAAAATGGCGTTATTGAGTATCTCTTGAAACAAAACGAGGTACGTCTAACAGAATTAAGTAAACAGTTTACGGTAAATGAAGGGTATTTGAATGTAGCTCTACGAGTACTTGCTTCAAACTTGAAAGATCAATATTACATCACATTAGGTGATTTACTTAATGTTCGTTCTTTTTTAGACCACAATTGTGTATAAAAACCCCCAGTATAACAATTAGAGATACCTAGTATCTCAACAGGGGCTTTTGCTTATGAAGGCGCTCGATTATCTAATAATGAAGTAGAGGTTTCACTCAGTGAACATTTTGAAAAATGGTCTCCATATGTAGGAAAACACGGTTTACTTCTTATAGAATTACATACTGTGCCTCCTACTATTGCAGCAAAAGAATATAGGTCGCACGGCTGTCACTGCATATGACGCTACACACGGTTATTCTGATCAATACATTGTATAAGTACCTGTTTTTTATCGTATTCTAAAATATATTGGGATGAAAAGAGATGAGCAATTAAATGTAAAATTTCCAAATACTGAAGCAGCAACAGTCACGGTTAATATTTTTAGAAAATAGTTTCTTTTATCTTTGATATATGGAAGAAAAAAAGCAACAACCTAATAACCCATTGCACGGTGTTAAACTCGTTGATATTTTAGAATATCTAGTTTCAAAATACGGATGGAAAGAAATGAGCTTACAGGTAGATATAAATTGCTTTAAGAAAGACCCTTCTATAAAGTCTAGTCTCAAATTTTTAAGAAGAACGCCTTGGGCAAGAGAAAAAGTAGAACAGTTATATCTACAGTCTATTTAAAAAAGTAGAGATATTAAAATCATAGTAGAGGGCGTAATTTAAGCCTTGTCTGAGATAATAATTTATTAAATTTTAGCTATGATTGTATACTTATATCAATCTATTATATATAAATACATCACATCTATCTAATTTATCATTTCTAATACTACTTAAGTCAAGTATAACTCTATTTTTAGTTTATAAATAGTTGTCTAGTAATTGTACCCTTTCCCCAATTAAAATTTGGGCCTGTAGGTTGCCACATATTAAATCTATAGATATTAGTATTTGTGCTATATTGTTCAATATAGCCGTTTAGAGAATACGTTATGGTCCTGTCTACACTATTAGCAGTAAAGTTTTCTGTATATATGGTACCAATTGTAATCATATTTACAGTTTCATTAGGATCAAGACTAGAGATGACAGTAGACTTTCTAGAACCAGATTGTCGCTCTACTCCATTTCTTAAAAATCTTACCCCATAATACCCTCCCAAGTTTGGTACTGTAAATGAAGATATTCCGATAGGAAGAGAATAATTTATAATTACAATTGCATTTCTACCTGCTGGAATAGTAACACTAATAGAAAGTCCTAGATCTATATTGTTTATTATTCTTGTTCCAGAGACGGTTCTGTCTATATTAGTTGCTGCAACTACAGAACTTACACTTGAAGGTAAAAAAATATTTGACTGTCCAATGTTTCCATCTGTATCTGTTGTTAGAACACTTGAAGTTGCTATATCTTGATTAGGTAAGTTTCTAATTCTCAATTCGCCATTTATATCTAACTCTTTAGTTGGGTTAACTGTTCCTATACCAACTTGTGCAAACATAAGATTGTAAAGAAATAGCGTACTAATAAATATGAGTTTTTTCATAATAATATTTGATAATAAAATAGGCTATTGCTTATTTCTTTTGATTAAAAACAGTTTTAATTTTTGTAAAAAAAACTATTAATGTTTTATTCTTATATTTTATACTATGTGAAGTAATAAGATTTATACATATAAAAATGTTAGTATGATTATGTTGTAATGGTTGATTTTAAAATAATAATTTTCAAAAAGATGTATTGTTCTATTTTTTTCGAATAGAAATATGCTTTCGCGAAAGCGTATTTAAAACAATATTGTCTAGAAAGGAATACTTATAAATTTATAGTAATCAGCAGTTTAAATACTTATTAACAACAAGGTTAAATTTTTGATGATTTAGTGCGTAACACCAGTTAGTAAGAACTTTTTCTAGCACTGTATTAGTTTTATAAATCTACACGTAGTCTAATGCCAACTAGAAACAATTTAGTTTTATCATTTATAGGAGAATTAGTTGCATTTAAAACACTAGTTGTAATAAAATCTGTAGGAGATTCTGTGTTGTAAGTAAGTAATCCATTTGTTGATTTTTCTCTTATATCATTTAATCCAATCTCAGCAAAGAAACTTGCATAAATGAGTTTATTTGACATAAATTTTTTCCTAATTCCTATACCAGCTTCAAAAACAAGATTGATACTTCCTTTTATGTCAACATCTTGGTTTTGAAAATTGATGTCATTAAACTCTCCAAACCCTGCAAAACGCGGTTCTGATATGGTTGCGTTAAATCGTTCATAAAACCCTGTGGTTGTTAATTGAGAAGCTTCGGTACTACTTTTACCTGCAAAGGGTATTGTATAACTTGCTCCTGCTCTTACAAAAAAGCGTGTGTGTTCTAAAGATTCATATTGTATTGTTAATGGTATATTTAAAGCACCAAAGCGACTGCTTTCTATATAATTATCTACTGTATATTGAAACTCAAAATTTTCACCTTCTTCATCAGTAGCCATTTGACTACCACTTAGTGTATTTATAGACTTTTGAATATTTAGGAGAGATACACCTGCGCCACTATTAAGGCTCAGATTAGGAGACAAATGATAGTTTACTCCAAAAGCAACACCACCACCAGCATTATTAGAATTACCCTCTGATATTGATGCGAGATGAAACTGTCCTGATACATCAAAAGATAATTCTTGACTATATGTATTACTTCCTATAATTATTGTTAGAAGACATATAATTTTATTTACGTATTTCATATTTACTTTTATAAATGAGAATGTATTATTTTATAATAACCTTTTTTGTGATACGACTGTTTTTATCACTGAGTGATACTAGATATATCCCTTCTTGTATATCGTTAGGTAAGAGTATGTTTGTGTGAAAATCATTTACTTGATGTCTTGCGATATGCCTTCCTCTTATATCATATATATCTAAAAATGTATTTTGGTTATCAAAATTATTTAGGGATATATCTATAATGAGTCTTAGGTTACGATCAGATACTGGATTTCTAGAAAAGTCAAAGGAGAAGGTATTCCCATTCTCGATAATTGCCTCACAGGTCCTGATTATATCTCCATTACTTAATGTTACTTGTACACTATATAAAGCATTTGGATCTAATACATCAGAACGATCTGGACCTTCTGAGAAGAATTGTTCTGTGCTTACTGAGTTTCCATTTTTAAACCACTCGTATGCAATAAAGTTATATCCTCCATTGTTTAGAGGGTTATTATTCACTACAAGAAGGTTATTAAATTTTTGTTCTACAATGTCATTAAATTCAAATTGACGTTCAATGATTATCAAATAATCTCTAGTCGTAATTCCATCTTGAGCAGTTATTAGTACTTCTTGTCTATAGATACCTGGTTGTGGTGTATCAACATCAAATTCTTGAGCAGGAGAGAAGCTAGCACCAGTATTATTAATTAACTCTATTAAAACAGCATCTGTTTGATTATCACAATTAATAGTATAATTTATTGTTTGTGAAGGATTGCTAAACAATGTTCCATTGATGATTATGGCCTCGAGGGAAGCATCATTATTTAAGAATACTTCTAATTGTTGAGAAACAGCGATAGCAGGAAGGTGATTGTTATCCCCTGGTTGATTAGCAGTTATTGTAATGAAACCTATGTTTTGTAGTGTGACAAAACCGCTAGTATTTACAGCCGCTGCAGCATCTGTTCCTTGTGGAGAAGCTGTAAAGTTAGTAGGTAATCCAGAACTACTAGTAGCTGTTAATTGAAAGTCTGTATCATCAATTAAATTCCTAGGAGTTAAAGGATTAAAAGAAATTGTTTGTGGTGCTCTTTCTATAGTAAGTATTGCATTTAGAATGATTATTGGACAATCTGTACTGGCACTATTTATAGTAGCTGTAACGTTATAAACACCAGCTTCTGTTTGATTATTATTAGTATAAGTAACAGTTGCGTTTGTAGGTATGTTATTTACAATAAGAGATCTTACAGATCCATCATAAACAAAACTTTCATTCTCAAGAGTAGCATTAACAATATCACTTCCTAGAATAATCACGTTTTGAGTTTGTGTAGCCGTGTTTCCATTACCGTCATCGTATGTCCAAGTTACTACTGTTGATCCTTGTGCAGCGATAGGAAGTGTAGCATCATTAGTTACAGTTACGTTTCCATTACAGTTATCAGTTGCTGTAGGAGGAGTAAGTCCTGTAACTTCACATTGTGCGGTTATGTCTGGTAATGTTGTTAGGTCTGGTACTGGAGCAGTAACATCATCAATAATTATATTTTGAGTTTGTGAAGCTGTATTACCATTGCCGTCATCGTATGTCCAAGTAATGATTGTTGTTCCTTGCGTTGCGATAGGCAGTGTAACATCATTTGTTACGATTACGGTTCCATTGCAATTATCAGTAGCTGTAGGAGGAGTAAGTACTGTAACTTCACATTCTGCTGTTACATCAGCTAGAGTTAGGATATCTGGAACAGGAACGGTCACATCATCAATCACTATATTTTGTGTTTGTGTAGCTGTGTTCCCATTACCATCATCATAGGTCCAAGTAACGATTGTTGTTCCTTGTGTAACGATAGGCAGTGTAGCATCATTTGTTACAGTTACCGTTGCATTAGAACAATTATCAGTAGCCGTAGGTGCAATTAAAGTTGTTACTTCACACTCTGCTGTCACATCAGCTAGTATTGGAATATCTGGAACAGGAGCGGTAACATCATCAATCACTATATTTTCTGTTTGTGTCGTTGTGTTTCCATTCCCATCATCGTATGTCCAAGTTATAACTGTGGTTCCTTGTGTGGAGATAGGTAATGTCGTATCATTAGTAACTATAACCGTTCCACCACAATTATCAGTAGCCGTAGGTGGAGTAAGCATAATTACTTCACATTCTGCAGTTATATCGGTTAGGTTTGCTATGTCTGGAACAGGAGCGGTCACATCATCAATCACTATATTTTGTGTTTGTGTAGTTGTGTTTCCATTCCCATCATCATAGATCCAAGTGATTACTGTTGTAGTTCCTTCACCTGAGATAGGCAGAGTTGCGTCATTAGTTACAGTGACGTTTCCATTACAATTATCAGTTGCAGTAGGAGGAGTAAGGGCAGTTACTTCACATTCTGCAGTTACATCTGCTAGTGTTGGGATATCTGGAACAGGAGCAGTCACATCATCAATCACTATATTTTGTGTTTGTGTAGTTGTGTTTCCATTCTCATCATCATAGGTCCAAGTGATTACTGTTGTAGTTCCTTCACCTGATATAGGTAGTGTCGCATTATTTGTAATTGTTATAGTTGTTGCACAATTATCTGTTGCTGTAGGCGCTGTAAGTGTAGTAACCTCACACTCGTCTGTTACATCTGCTAGCATTGCTATATCTGGAACAGGAGGAGTTACATCATCAGTAATGATTATATTTTGGGTTTGTGTGGTTGTATTTCCATTGCCATCATCATAGGTCCAAGTGACTACTGTAGTTCCTTCTGTTGTAATAGGTAATGTCACATCATTAGTTATTGTTAAAGTAGTTGTGCAATTATCAGTAGCATTGGGAGTTGTTAGGGTAGCTACTTCACATAGAGCAGTAACATCGGTAAGTGTTACTATATCTGGTATTGGGGCGATATTATCTTCTATGGTTACTACACTTGTAAATGATGTGCTATTGCCATTTATGTCTGTCGTGTTTATGGTAACATTATTAGTACCTATGTTTGAACAATCAAAAGTTGAGATATCAATAGATGTTGAAGCTACACCACAATTATCTGAGGCAAAAATGCCCCTTGGTATAAAAGCTACAAAATCATTTGTTGCAGACCAACTTCCGTTTCTATTACGTCCAGGAGTTGGGATGCCAATAGTTCCATTACTATTTTCAACACCTTGTGTATGGAGACCACCATCAGTAGGCATATTGGTGGTATGTATTTCTATGATATTAGTACCTTCATATAGTTGTGCTTGTGTAGTAATATTATTGCCGTTAGAAAAATGATCTACATTAAAATATTCTACAACAAGGATTCTGTTAGGTGCTACACCTATAGTTTCATACCTAATAACATTTTCTGTAGGTTGTCCACCATTATCTGGGTCAAGGTCTTCCCAAGCCAGTGCGATTAAATTATTGGGAGTACTAGTGTTTGGAATATTTTGCCCTGAGCAACAACCACTAGAAGCACTGTTATTAAAAGTTATAAATCCATTAGACCCAATACGAAAGTTAGTATAGCTTATATTAAAGAAGTCAAAACTAAAATCAATAGGCAATGCACCTGAAACGGCATCATCTCCAAGAGAAACATTAGTTCCTGTTAATGAAATGTCAATAGGGTTAAATGTACCTGATTGATTTACAGAATAGGTAGGTGCGAAAGGCTGAGTAATATCTTCAATGGTTATAGAGGCCATTCCGTTGTTACCTAAATCTACAGTTATATCCTGAGGATTTATTACAGGTGCTTCATTGTCATTTACAGTAATTGTAAAAGAGCAAGTAGAAGAATTATCACTAGAATCTATAGCGGTAAACGTAACTGTAGATGTTCCTACAGGGAATACAGAGCCAGAAGGGAGACCTGCTGTTTGTTCTAATACAAAATCACATTCGTCAGTAGTTACAGGGTCAAATGTAGCAATTGCTCCGCAGATGCCTGGATCATTTGATAAAATGATATCAGAACACATAATAACAGGAGGTGTAGTATCTGGAGTACCTCCTGGAATAGATATTGCGACTCTTCCCGTACCCGTATTATTTGCTGGTAGAAAAGTAGTTGCGCTGCCTCCATTATAAGAGGTTCCACCAGTACCTCGGGTTCCAAAATCTGAACCACCATTACCACCAGTAACACCCCCGCCGCCGCCGGCTCCTCCATCTCCGCCGCCACCGCCACCAAAGCCACCAGTAGCTGTACCAGGAAAACCAGGACCTCCTGAAGCACCATTTACAGCTGCGTCGCCTCCACGATTACCTGCTCCATCATTAGAGAGTGTTCCTCCTCCTCCTGCAAAAGATACACCAGAGGTAGTTCCACTAGTACCCCCATTTCCACTTGGTTGTGTTTCAAGTATAGTAGATGCACCACCAGCACCATTAGGTGCACCACCACCTCCTCCACCAGCTATGAGTAATATATTTGCTGGAGTAAAGTCTGAAAATCCGTTTGTCCCACGTGCTATGAAAGTAGCGCCACCACCATTAGAATTATTTGCACGTCTGTCACCAACAATAATTTGCAAGGTTTCTCCAGGTATTACAGGAAAGGTACCAAAGAGTGTTGCGCCATTGCCTCCTTGATTAACACCATTTCCACCTTGACTTCCTGAGGCTTCAATGTTTATAGAAGTAACTCCTGCAGGAACAGTATAGGTTTGTAAAGCTCCTGTTGCTTCAAAAATAACGGGGCAATCTACTTGGCTATATCCTTGATTAAAGATTAATACTCCAAAGAAAAAGAATATTAGATGAGTAATTTTTTTCATAGTAATTTGTTTAAATTCTTAAATAGTCAAAGAATAGTTATCTGTCTCTTATGAATACTGACAAACTGATTTTTTTGTAAAAAAAAAGTATAATATTCTATTATGAAGCTTTTACTTATTCTTTGGGAAGTAACTATAGTTTTTTGTGAAGTAATCAATTTTAGGTGTATAAATGCACAGTGTTTTTTGATTAAAATGCTTTAACATATAGTTGTTATACTATTTGTAAAGTATATATGTGCTTTCGCGAAAGCGTATGAAAAATAGTTTTTAGAGAAAAAGAGAATTTTATATGTTAATCTATTGTACTCTTTTAATATAGGTTTCACATATGATGCTACTCATAAATGTATTCTATGTATTTGTGTTAGATATAGACTTGCGTTATAGAGAAAAGAGGTACTCAAAAACTATATTTTAATAGTGGTATTAAAGCCTATAATGTTAGGAGAAATTCTTTTACCAAATACGGGCCTACTATAACACTCCCTGTAGAGGCTATTCCCCCGAAAGCCTTCTACAGTTAGAGTTATATATTCTGTTTTAATTTCTAAAACAGCGCAATAATAATATCCCCAAAACTGTTTTTGTACTATTTGTGAAATATTGGGTGTTTTATGTGAAGTAATGGGAGTTATACTCAAAAAAGGAGCTTTACTCTATTGGATATTTTGAACTTTTCTTGAAGTAAGTAAAGAATAATTTCTTGTACAGAAAATGAGATTATATGTCAGGTTATTTTGTTAGAAATGCAGAACTGACTTCTTTCTTATATGTGGCAGATAATGGGATATCAACATCTTTAATACTAATTGTATTAGTTGATATTTTTGTAATTGCTTTTATGCTTACGGCGTATCTTCTATGTACTTGGGTAAAAAAAGGCGCTATGTCATCGGTTAAAAAATTTGAGATTTTATCACGTATAAGATGCATCTCATTATCGGTGTGTAATTCTATATAATTACCATCAGACTTAATATATAGAATATCACGTGCATCTATTTTTACTTGTCCTCTAGCTTTTTTTATAAAAATAGGATGAGATGGGATGGATTTTTTAATTGTTACTTGTTGATTTTTAAAAGAGCGTATTGCGATATCAATTGTAGTAAGTAGGGTAGGCGTGTTGTATGGTTTCATTAAATACCCATTAGGAGCAGTGTCTTGTAATTCTTTTAATGTTTTATCATCTCCATAAGCGGTGAGGTACACAAAAGGTATATTGTAACTACTGCGTATTTTTTGAGCTAGCCATATACCATTTTTATCTCCTGCAAGGTTTATATCTAATAATACAAGATCTATATCTTGATTTTTAATTTCTAACCAGGCTTTATCTGCTCTAGCGCTACTACCTGCTATAGTGTGACCATTATCTTCCAGCATACTTATGAGTGCTGCTCTAGATATTGCCATATCTTCTACTATATATATATTATACATAGGGTTGTGTTATTTTTTAGAAAAGGTTATTTTGACTTCTACACCTTTTGTTCCTGTTATTTTTATAACGGCATCCATCTCTTCGGCTAATAAGTGAATAAGTTTAAAGCCCAAAGTTTTTGACTTTTTTAGATCAATTTTTTTGTTAAAACCTATACCGTTATCCTTATACATAAACTGTAATGTGTCTTGTTGTTTTTGAATTAGTGAGACCCATATATCACCACTTTCTCGATGTGTAAAAGCGTATTTATTTGCATTTGTGACTAGTTCTGTTATTATTAAACCTAGAGGAATTGCTCTGTCTATATCTAGATCTATAGTTGCTGCTTGAACGTGACAGTTTATTTTTTTGCCTGAAAGACTATAGAAAAGTTGGTCTGTTAATTTTTTTAAATACTCATTCATAGGAATAAGTTTAATGTCTTTTTGGTCATACAACATTTGATGTATGAGAGACATACTCTGTATATGCCTTTGAGAGTCATTTAAAATGTCTGTCATCTGAGGATTATCAGACTTTTTGGTTTGTAATTGTAGTAATCCAGAAATAACTTGAAGGTTATTTTTGACACGATGATGTACTTCTTTAAGTAATATTTCTTTCTCGTGAAGTGAGCTTTCGAGCTTTTTATTTTGTTTGTTTATTATTTTACCGTCTTTTCTTGTATGATAATATAGAAAACCTATAATAGAAATTGCGATAATGGCTATAGTTAATGCTATCCACTGGTAGCTTTTTAATTTTTCTGTAATGATTACTTGATTACGTATTGCTTCAAGCTCTTTAGTTTGATTTTCACTGTCAAATTTTGCAGTAGCAATCATATAATCTCGAGCAGCATTTGCTATTGCTAGAGAGTCTTTTATATGATCACGAATTTTATAATAATGGGTAGCTTCTTCTAAATTCCCGTTTAATAATAGAATTTTCCCCTTAAGTTCATATGCTTTTATTTCTGTTGCGGTTGCATCATAAACGCTCATCGCATTTAGAGAACTGTCTACATATTTAAGAGCTATCTTAGGTTGATTCTTTAAGTAATATGCTTGAGCAAGATTAAGGTATGCATTTGTTACAATGTAGTACTCTTCACCTATCAATTTATGGGCTAATTCATTTTTAAATCCAACAATAGCATCATCTATATTGCCATTATGCATATTTATTTTTGCAATATTTCCTAAAATAACAAACTTGAAGTATGCTCGATATTCTGGACTGTTACTAATAGTATCATTGTCTGGAATTGCAAGTTCTTTAAGTGCGATATTAAAATGTTCTAAGGCTTTATCATACATCTTCATTTTTTCATAACATAGAGCTATGTTATTAATCATACTTGATTTATGAAGTTGGTTTCCTTTTTTATCAAAAATGGTGGCTTGCTTCTTAAAGCCTTTTATAGCCTCTTCATAATTTTGTAAATTATAATAGATTTTTGCTGCATTGTATTTAAAAGAAGAAGCTTTTCTTTTTGATTTTATAGAAGACTTGCTATTATAAATTAGATCAATAATTTGTAACATCTCCCCATACATTTCTAAACCTCTATAAGAGTCAAATAAATTGTCTAAGAGTAAACTGTATTCTGGCATCTTCTTTAGAGCTGGATACATAAGTAATTCATCTCCTAGAATAAGAAGTTCCTTATCCATATGTAGTTTAGCATATACTTCTATTAGATATGTTTTTGCTCGTAAAACATCAGTTAATTTTTTTTTGCTTTCAGAATAAGTAATTGATTGCTCAAAATAGGGGATTAAGTTTTTATATTTTGGGCTTAAAAAATCTTGAGGGTAGTTATTTAATGTTGTGCCAAGGTTTTCAACTTGTTTTAACTTTTTATCTGTATTAATAGGCATTTCAATAGCACTCATTATAGAGTCCAGCACTACTTCTTGTGCTTGGGCAAGAATTGTAGAGGTAAATAATAAGATATAAATAAACTTAAGCATCAAACGATGTATAGAAGTAGATAGCTCAAATATAGGAATCGTCAATTGATTCTTCTTTAAAATGTGAAATAGTAAAGGTTTTCTGTGAAATAGGAACTTTCTTTTATTGGATAGTGTTTTATAATAAAGTATCAAGCATTTTATTGTGAGTAATTGGATGTCATAAAACTAGAAAAAGAGGTCGTCTATTGAAACCGTTGCAAAAGGGTAGTTAGATTAGGAGGTTTCTTATTTTTTATTTTTTTGTTCAAAACTTAGTCGATTTTTCAATTTCATTTTAGTTTTAGAGCATAAATGAGTGTTTTTAAGGCTCATTTTCTCTTAATTTTTAGAATTAGACGCAAGTATCCCTGGGCTTCTATACAAATTATAAGACATCGCCTCCATTAGGTTTTGAGTGTGCATTTTTTTGATGCCTCTATATCTTGC
>CALKZS010000166.1 GCA_938002835.1 uncultured Dokdonia sp.
CAAGATATAGAGGCATCAAAAAAATGCACACTCAAAACCTAATGGAGGCGATGTCTTATAATTTGTACAGAAGCCCAGGGATACTTGCGTCTAATGCTAAAAATTAAGAGAAAATGAGCCTTAAAAACACTCATTTATGCCCTAAAACTAAAATGAAATCGAAAAATTGACTAAGTTTTGAACAAAAAAAATAAAAAACCTCCTAGTCTAACTAATCTTTTGCAACGGTCTCATATCTATTGTGCCAGAGAGTATAGATCGCTTATCTATAATATCTATTGCAAGGTCTTATGGAAGATAAAAATGGGGCAAATATTTTAGATGCGTATGGGACGATTAAAAAAAGTTACACCATTAACCATTAAACTAACGTAACTTTGTATCTTAGATACGAGTTATTTTGATAAACTAAAAAACATAAAAATGACAGACATAACTGTAGCAGAATGGAAAGAAAAAGTTTCAAATGATCCAGAAGCAGTGATCATAGATGTACGTACAGATGAAGAGGTAGAAGAAGGAATGATAGAAAATGCACAACAAATGGATATTTTTAAAGGGCAAGGTTTTTTAGATGCTATATCTACATTAGACAAAACCAAAAATACCTACGTATATTGTCGTTCTGGAAAACGTAGTGTTCAAGCGTGTATGCTTATGGAACAACAAGGTTTTGAAAACACATACAATCTTTTAGGAGGTTATATGGAGTGGGAAGAAAACGCATAATTATGAAATATTTTTATGTAATTTCTTTTTTTATTGCAATAAGTCTCGTTATGAGTTGTAATAAAATTTTACAAAATACAAGTCAAACTGAGAAAGTTGTGGTTAGTCAAACGCAAGTTATTAGAGTTATAGATGTCATTGCTTTTGAAAAAGCGATTACACAAGAAAATGTTCAACTAATTGATGTTAGAACCCAAGAGGAATGGGAAGAAGGATATCTTAAAAATGCGCGACGTTTTCAGATTAATAATCCTAATTGGGATACTCAAATTGCGACATTAGATACTTCTAAACCTGTGTATGTGTATTGTGCGAAAGGAGGCCGAAGCGCTCGCAGTGCAAAAAAGCTAAAGAAAGCAGGTTTTACAGAAATCTATGATCTCCAGGGAGGTATTACCGCTTGGAAAGAAGCTGGAAAGCCTATGAGGATGTAATTTAAACCTTATCTGAGATAATAATTATTTACAGCTAATAACATAGCTAGTATAAACTACAGCCTTATTTGATTATTAGGTGTTTTATGTCTTTGTTACTTGTTGTTTATTGAAATATAAGTCAGATTTTCACGTTTTTAGTTAATTAAAACTCATTTTTATAATCAAAGTAAGCTTGTAAGTTGATTTTCCTTATAAATAATTGATATACAGAAAGTTTTGTATCTAACTCACGTTGTTTATGCTCTAAAATGAAATTGAAAAATCGACTAAGTTTTGAACAAAAAAATAAAAAACCTCCTAGTCTAACTAACCTTTTGCAACGGTCTCAATTTATCATCCAAGACGAATATAAATATTGAGCCTAAAACAAATAGGGCTAGCCCCATCTTTTTTAAATATTCGTGTTGCACTTATAACTTGAACTTAGAATTTCTTATTAATGATTCCTCATTCATAAAAAAAAAATAGAAGTTACTTATTTTTTGTGCTATCTATTTTTGGCTAGTTTAATACTGCAGATTATGTGATTTCATTAACTACAGCAATTATCGATTTTGCACCTACAAAATTTTCTATTATAAATATGTAATGCAGCCAGTAAAAGTGCAACTATATATGTTATAATTTCAGGTAATGAAACTAATTGATTTTTTTCATTAATGATTAATGCACATAAAGTTACCCAAGATATCCATAATGAAGGTTTCATAAAATTTAAAGAAGTATTCTTGGCAGATTGTCTTACTGCTAAAAATGAAATAATTAAAAAAACATAATCCAAATAACGCCACCAACTAGGAGCGACCTCGCAACCATTGATACAGGAGGTGTGAGCAATAAAAATTAATGGAGTCATAACACAATGTATGACACACAATGTACTTGCAAGTACACCAAATGTATCGGGTTTTTGAAGAATTGATTTAACCATTAATACTTATATTGTAAATGTTATTATAATAAAGTTGTAAATGTAGTTATATATTTTATTATTGCAACATAGTTGCAATAAATTTGGTTTTATGGGAATTATTAGAAAAACACGATCTATTGAGATCTTACTTACTGAATTTAAAAATAGTGGATATGCAATATCTGCAATAGAGTTAACCAAACGTCTTGATGAAAAATTAAATAAGACTACTGTATATAGAGTTTTAGATAAGCTTGAAGATGACGGAATTTTACATTCTTTTCTTGATAAAAAGGGCATTAAGTGGTATGCAAAATGTAATAATTGTACTCATACAAAGCATTTTGACGCACACCCACATTTTCAATGTATACGTTGTGGTAAAGTCGATTGTTTAACCATTGATATTCATATCCCTAAAATTCCTAATCGAGAGATAACGGTATCTCAAATTTTAATTCAAGGAAAATGTGAATCGTGTTCTATTTAATATTAATTACAATGATTCATTATGCGTGTAGAGATACTTTTAATAACTTCAGAATGTTCTTTCTTTACTTTTTTTCTATCTAAAGTACCTCCTAAGATGAGTAATTCTTTTTTAGTAAAACGTTGTCCTAGTCTATCGTCTATCATCACATTTCTCATACTTTCGGCAATTCCTATTTGATCTAAAAAGGCATTGGGGTGACCAGCTGTACATAGCGAAATACCATAGAGAACCGTCTTCATTTTTTTGTGTTCTTTTAAGCCTTTTCCATAAGCATATCAAACAGAATATACACGATCAAACCAACCTTTTAATTTAGCAGGGCAGTCACTCCACCATACAGGATATAAGAAAATAATACAATCTGCCTTTTCAATTTTTTCTTATTCTTGTTGTACATCTTGTGGAATAGGTAAGTCATAATTTAAAAGTCCTTCTCGTTTATACTCTTGTTCGGTCATTTCAGATTGAAAGTTTATCTCATATAAATCTGAAATTTAAAAATTAATATGTTTGTTTTTCAATGCACTCGTGAGTTGATTGAGAATCTGGTATGTATATGATTCTTTACTTGGGTGACAATATATAATGAGGACATTCATCTTATAGTTTAATTAGTGTTGATTGGCTGGGACTAAAGTTTATTATTATCAACTTCTATTTTTAGAAAACGGTATTTTGTGTCTCATCTGTAAATAGCTCTAGAAACTTCATACCACGATAAGAATTTCCTTTTTTGTTAAGTTTTGGACTCCAAGTAGCGATAGTATATTGATTAGGTAAGAGCGCAATAATACCACCACCTACACCGCTTTTTCCGGGTAAGCCTACCTTATAAGCAAATTCTCCAGCTTCATCATAAAAACCACACGTTTGCATAATAGCATTGATTCTTCTAGATTGAGAAGGGGAAACAATTTTTATGTTTGTACCTAGTTGCTTTCCATTATTTGCCAAAAAACCAAATGTATATGCAACCTCTACACACGTCATCTCGATAGAGCAAAGATGAAAGTATAGATCAATCACTTTGTCACAGTCATTATTTATATTATGAAATGATTTTAAAAAATGTACTAAAGCATAGTTGCGATGTCCTGTACGTTTTTCTGACATTGCGATGACTTCATTATAAGTTAGATCTTTAATTCCAGAGACTTTTCTTATGTATTGAAGAAGTTCTTTTTTTGGGTTTTTATAAAGGTCACAAAGGATATCACAAATAACGATGGCTCCCGCATTAATAAGTGGGTTGCGAGGAATACCTTGTTCAGATTCTAGTTGAACAAGAGAGTTAAAAGCGTTTCCAGACGGTTCAAAATCCATCCTTGTCCAAAGTGTATCTCCTATTTTAGAAAGTGCAAGACTTAAAGAAAGTACTTTTGCTATACTTTGTATAGAAAATTTTGTTTGCGCATCACCAGCTGTATGTGTTTCTCCATTTATCGTAGATATACAAACACCAAACTGATCAGGATTTATTTTTGCTAGTTCGGGAATGTAAGAAGCAACCGCTCCCTTATTATCCATTTTTGAGATTAATGAAAAAGTATTATCTAAGGTTTCTTTACATCCTTGCATAGATGAGTTAATTATTTTGAATAGATAGACTTTCTACAAGAAATACTCCACCATCACGCTTTTCAAAAAGAAAAGCAAAACTACGACCGTTATAAAAAGTTGGGTATTTTGCTTTACACTTTTTATTAAACAGCAATAGTTCTATAATAAACATATTGTTTTCTGTTTCTGAGACATAAAATTGAGCTTTTGATCGTCCTTTTTGCTTGGTAGCTTTAAATTCTTTTATTTTTATAGGGATGTATAGATCTCCATAAAAGTTTTCAAAATTCTTGTCTTTAAAGCGAGTGTCCATACCATCTAGCCAAAAAGCATATGCAAGATTTGTAAAACTCACCGTTTGAGATCCAGAAGTATGTTCTTCTATATTAAGTGAAGTATATTCTGTAGTTTGTTTGAGAATTTTAATAGCATCAAGATATAATTCTGTGCTTTCTTGTGCTTGTAATTGTATTGCAGCAATTACGAGCATACATATTGTAATATGTTTTTTCATTATAAAATATTGTCTTTAAGTTTCTTCCAAGTATTCCATAATAGAATTCCTGCCACTATAGTGATAGATAATGCAATCCATCCATTAGTTGTTTTTCCGTATAAAAAATATCCAGTTGCAAAAAGGGCGCCATAAACAAAACCACACCCCAGTAACATAGCAATAATTCCTTGTGGGACACTCCACTTTAAATCTATATTCTCTTTTTCTTCTGGAGATAGTTGATGGATTACCTTTTTCCAACCAGGGCCTCCTGGAGAAGTACGTTTATAAAAGCGTATGAGTGTTTCTTGGGTTTCTGGTTGGGTTACAAATGTTACTAGTAGCCATACAGCAGAAGTTGCAATGACAATAAAAGGAAATTGGTAATAACTAGGGAAAATACCCTTATCGCTAAAAAGAATTTTTCCTAAGGGTGTAAATGTAAGTACCATTGATAATATACCAGAGGCAATCATTGCACTTATCTCCGTCCAAGCATTAATGCGCCACCAGAACCATCGCAGTATAAAGATGAGCCCAGTACCTGCCCCAAACATAATGATGATATTAAATAATTGTAATGCATTTTGTAAAGCTAGAGCCATTAAAGCACTTATTATCATTAAAATAATTGTTGCAATACGAGCAACGACTATCTGTTTTCTTTCTGAAGCTTCTGGATCTATTTGAATGTTGTAAAAATCGGTTACTATGTATGAAGCTCCCCAATTAAGATGTGTAGAGATTGTACTCATAAAAGCAGCGGCTAATGAAGCTAGGACAATCCCTAATAAACCGCTAGGGAGTTTAGTGAGCATTGCAGAGTATGCGAGATCTTGCCCTAACTTATCATTTGAGATATGAGGAAAAGCTTCTTGTATACTATCTAGATTAGGGAAAATAATGAGCGATGCTAGTGCCACTAAAATCCAAGGCCAAGGACGTAAAGCAATATGCATAAAATTAAAGAAGAAAGTGGCACCCATTGCGTGACTTTCATTTTTTGCAGCAAGCATACGTTGTGCGACATAACCCCCACCACCTGGCTCTCCTCCAGGATACCAGCTACTCCACCATTGTACTGCAATAGGTATAATAAACAAGGTGATTAATAATTCTTTTTCATCAATACTGGGTATAAATGCTAGTTTTTCTGAAACATTGGGGTGTGTTACAAGTGCTTCTAAACCACCAACTTCTGGCAATCCTATGATATAATATGCAGCTCCTATTGCACCTATCATAGCGACAAAGAATAATATAAAATCTGTATAAACCACTCCCTTAAAGCCACCTATCGTACTGAATATAAGTGTAATGCTTCCTGCAATAGTAATGGTAATCCATCCATCAAGACCTAGCATTACTTCACCTATTTTTATCGCAGCTAGCATAACACCAGCCATTGCAAACATATTAAAACAAACTCCTAAGTATATTGCTCTAAAGCCTCTTAAAAAACGAGCAGGTTTCCCACCATAACGCAGTTCATAAAATTCTATATCTGTTTTTACATTAGACTTTCGCCATAGTTTTGCATATACAAATACAGTAAGTAGTCCTGTAATTAAAAATGCCCACCATACCCAGTTACCAGCTACCCCATTGGTGCGTACAATATCTGTGACAAGGTTAGGGGTGTCTGTAGAAAAGGTAGTAGCTACCATAGAGAGTCCTAATAACCACCAAGGCATATTTCTTCCAGATAGGAAAAATTGAGAAGTATTTTTTCCAGCAGTTCTACCCATATAGAGACCTACCCCAAGAATAATAGCAAATAACCCAATAATAATAGTGTAATCAAGTGTAGATAAATGTATCATAAATATAGGCCCTAAAAATTATTATTGTTTGACAACAAACTCTGCAAAAACTTTATCTTCATCTATCAAAGATATAATGTTAGATCCTTTATTTCGATATTTAATATATCCTATTGCAGTACCATTTTTTTTATAGTCGATTTTAATTTTTTTCTTTATCCAATTGCGACCAGTCATATAAGATAGACCTGATTTTTTAGGAAGCTTTTTGAAATGAATAAAGACATTTTTTTCTGAAGGTTTTAAGTTAAAATCACCTAGTTGATGAAGCGAAATAACTATTTCAGATTCTTTAACCATTTTATAGATAAGAGGTTTAGAAGCAAAACCTTGTTTAGTAATAGGAGTTTCTAATAATTGCCATTTACTATCTGCAGGAAAATGTCTGTTAATAAATAAATCTGGAGGTGAATTAAAATAGTCAGGCTTGAAACTAAACACCCATTTCTTCTTAGATATTGCATAACCTGCGCCCCAAGTAACATCTAGAAGATGCCACTCATTGTCATAGAATACAACATTCCAAGCGTGATCTTTATTATTAGTAAATGCACCTATGTCATCTGGAGAACTTCGAGTGTATCCTTCAATAGTAAAAGAAGTTAAACCTAGATGAGAGCACAATTTCTTATAAAGATGCGCATAGCCTTCACACATACTTTTACGAGTTTTGAATGCCTTTTGAACTAGCTTTTCATATTTTTGTTTTTCCTGTCTCTCAAGATCTTCTTTTGAATAATAAAAAATTCTATTTGATCCCTTTAATGAGTAATAATTATTTAAATCATATGAAATATTCATAGCGATCCAGGTGTATGCAGCAGCCGCTTTTTCCCATCACCACTAAAATCGTTCTTAATTCGATAACTTAGTGCTTCTATAGTTTTATAGTTTTTTGGGTAGGACGCAATGATAGAGACTAATGAATCAGAAATCTGAGCACTTCCTTTGATGAAGGAAGATATTAAAAATAATAAAAGGATGTATTTAATACTTTTCATAGTATTTATCTATACTTGTTCAGAAAGATAAGCATTCATTTTTGAAGAAAAGTTTGTTAGAAAATAAATTAAGGTGTTTACGCTTTCGCGAAAGCGAATTTTTATTCTTATCTTTTTAAAATAATTTTATGTTATGAACCCTACTCAACATATATCTTCAAAATCAGAATTGTATAAATTCATCTTAATTGAACTACATATTTTTGTAGTAAATACAGTGTCTGAAAATAAATAAAACATATAAACGTAAATCGTCTTTTCTATTTTAAGAGAGGTGTAATGTTTATTTAGTATTGAAGAAGTATTTATTGATAGAGGTTTTATTGTAAATTACTATAAGAGATATTTGTAATATATAACTTTTTTGAAATCAATGGCCATATTTTATAATATGGATTTTATGTAGAATAACTTGCTACTCATCATTTCTCTTGCGAGGAAAAAATGATGACGAGTTTTAGGAGCTTTTAGAGAAAAGCTCTCTTTGTTATTTATTATGGTTTGAATAACCCATTTTTTAGTGCATAGATAACAAGGCCTGTTCTGTTTTTTAGATTGAGTTTTGAGAAAACACTATCCCTATAACCTTGTACTGTTTTTGGGCTTAAAAACATAACCGATGCAATTTCATTATATGTCATTTCTGTACAGGCGTGTTTAATAAATTCTATCTCGCGATCTCTTAAAGCATCTTTGTTATTTCCATCTAAAGATTTTACAAGGAGCTTACTTACAGTATTTGTGTGGTAATACCCATTTGCAGCGATTTCTTTTAAAGCATTTTCTAGTACAGACTTTTCAGTATCTTTTAGAAGATATCCTTTTGCTCCTGCTCTTATCATTTTTATAATAGTATGATCTTCTTCTTCTACAGAAAGAGCGAGTACTAAAATTTCTGGAAAATGTTCTTTTAGATGTTTAGTGGTTTCTATTCCGTCCATTATAGGCATATTTACATCCATTAATACAATATCTGGGCGGTTATTTTCAAAACGAATTTGTTCAAGAAATTCTTGGCCATTTTTGCAAGTATATAGAACTTCAAAATTTTCAAATGAGTTCACTAGTCCACTTATAGCTTGGCTTAGCAATGTGTGGTCGTCTACTATTGCTATTTTTTTCATTTTTGAGTTGGTTTGTAAGTTAGTATTAGTGTAGTTCCTTTTCCTATTGCAGAAGAATATTGTACAGTTGCACCTATTAATTTAGCACGTGATTCAATATTAGTTAATCCTATGCCATTTTTTGCTCTTGCTTTTAAGTAATTGAACCCTATTCCATTATCTTTTAACGTAATTTTTAATGTGTCTTTTTTATATAATAGTTTGACATTGAGATTGGATGCTTTGGAGTGTTTTATGGTATTAGTAAAAAACTCTTGTAATATCCTAAATATTATTGTTTCAATTTTTTTATTTATAATGATTGGGATCCCAGATATTTCTAATGAAGGCTTTAGGTAGGCCATTCTATTAAAACGTTCTAACTCCAGATTTAGGGCTTCTGGGAGTGACATATTTTTTAGAGCTTCTGGATTAATTAATTTGGAGAGTGCTCTAATTTCTGTTAACCCTTTTCCTATAGTTTCTGCTGCTTCATCTAGTTCCTTTTGGTTACCACCTGAGTTTTGTGTTTGGATTTTTGCTAGTGTTAATAGTTGACCTATATTATCGTGTAATTCCCAACTTATATTTCGTAATGTTTCTTCTCTTATCTCAATCTGTGTTTCGGCAATTTCTCGCTCAAACTTTTTCTTAGTTTGTTCTTTTTCTATAAGAAGTGTGTTTTTACGTTTCATAAATACAGAAAAAAGAACAGCAACAACAACAAGTAACAATAAAAGAATTGTCGTAGCAACAAGGACAATAAATAATGTGTTTTTATCTTGTTCTTGGTTGATGATTATGGAAAGTTCTATAACTGTCATCTATAATATGAAGATAGTTATTTTAAAATATATTGACTAAGGGGTATTTACCCCTTTTTGTACTATAAACAAGGTATTAAAGTATTATTTTTTTTATAGGTATATATCTATGATTTTTTGAATAATATCGTAAAAAATCAGATATTTAAAAAAACACAAAGCGCAAACTATTTTTTAGATACTTTATTTTCTTCTTCCTCATTATCCTCTCTATCTACTATTTGAAGAGCAGGCTCTTTAAATACAGTTTCGTTTGCAATATCTTTTTCTAGTGATAATAATAATGAAGGGAGTAATATTAAGTTTGCAAGCATTGCAAATAAAAGAGTTGCGCTTACAAGTCCGCCAAGCGCTACAGTTCCCCCAAAGCTAGATATCATAAACACAGAAAACCCAAAGAATAATACAATAGAAGTATAAAACATACTCACTCCAGTTTCTCTTAGTGCTTTATAAACAGACTTTTTAATGCGCCATTTATTTGATTTGAGTTCTTGTCTGTATTTTGCCAAAAAGTGAATAGTATCATCTACAGAAATTCCAAAAGCAATACTAAAAACAAGAATAGTAGAAGGTTTTATAGGGACGCCTAAAAAGCCCATCATTCCAGCAGTAACAAGTAACGGGAGTAGGTTAGGAATAAGAGACACAATAATCATTCGTAATGACTTAAACATATAAGCCATAAATAGCGCTATAAGTAAAATGGCAAGAGAGAGACTAATGATGAGATTCCAGACTAAATAATCTGTCCCTTTCTGAAAAACAAGAGCTTTTCCAGTCATTGTAACTTCGTATCTATCTTTTGGAAATAGTTTGTCTATTTTGAGCTGTATATTTTCTTCTGCTCGCTCCATTTTATCTGTTCCTACATCTTTCATAAATGTAGTGATACGTGCGTATTGTCCCGTGCTATCTATATATGCGCCCATTAGATTTTGTTCATTCCCTAAGCTTTTTGCATATGGTAAAATAAAGTTGCGTTCATTACTAGTAGGTAACTGATAGAATTTAGGATTTCCTTTAAAATATGCTTGCTTTGCATATTTAACAAGATTTACAATGGAGATAGGTGCAGAGAGTTCAGGTTGTTCTTCTATCACCACACTAAGCTCATCCATACGTTTGAGTGTAGATAGTTTAAGAACACCTTGTTTTCGTTTTGTGTCTATTAAAATTTCTAGGGGCATTATCCCATCAAACTCTTCTTCAAAAAATTTGATATCTTCATAAAAACCTGATTTTTTTGGCATATCTTCTATGAGAGATCCAGACACACGTATTTGGTAAATCCCGATAATACTTGCGATTAATAGGATGATACTTGTCAAATAAATCCCAGTACGTTTAGTACGCACCATTTTTTCCATCCAATTTACAAATCCTTCAACCCAATTTTTACCTAAATGCTTTAAGTGTTTTTCTTTTGGGGAAGACATATAGCTATAGGTAATAGGTACAATTAATAGGCATAGCAAGAAAATAGCTATGATGTTTATACTTGCAACAACCCCAAATTCCTTAAGAAGCGAGCTCTCTGTAAGAATAAAAGTAGCAAAGCCAGAAGCTGTAGTTACATTGGTCATTAGCGTGGCATTACCCACTTTTGTGATAACACGTTGTAGTGCAAGAACTTTATTACCGTGATTTTTATATTCTTGTTGGTATTTGTTAATCAAGAAGATACAGTTAGGAACCCCTATCACAATAATAAGAGGAGGGATAAGTGCTGTTAAAACAGTGATCTCATATCTCAAAAGACCTAAAACTCCAAAAGCCCACATCACACCTATTACAACAGTGATCATTGATATAAAAGTAGCTCTGTAAGATCTAAAAAAGAAGAAAAATATAAATGATGTAACTAGTAAAGCTGCACCTACAAAAAGTCCTATTTCGTCAACAATATTTTTTGCATTAAGAGTACGTATATAAGGCATACCACTTGTGCGCACTTTTAAATTATTTTCTTTTTCAAATGCTGCAATTGCAGGGACAAATTCATTGAGAATAAAATCTCTACGTATGGCGCTGTTAATTATAGATTTATCTAGATATATAGCAGATCTTACAGTGCCTGTTTCTTTATTGTAGATGAGATCTTCATAAAATGGTAAGTCATTAAAGAGCTTGTTTCTATAGTTTAAAGCGCTTTTTGTAGTAAGTACTTCATTAGTATCTATAAAAGGAACAAGTTCAAAACGAGGAGGGTTTTCTTTTTTCTCAAGAATTTTTAAGTCTTGAAGTGATAATGTGAGTGTTACTTCTGGAGCTTTTGCTATAGAAGCAGAGAGTTTATTCCAAGCTGTGAGCACCTCAGGAGTAAAGAGGCTATCGTTTTGAATACCTAAAATAATAAGGTTTCCTTCTTCTCCAAATTTATCTAAAAAATCATTGTATTGAAGATTTATCTCGTGATCGTCAGGAAGTAAGTTTGCTTCAGAATGGGAAAAGCGCATATGTTGCCATTGGAATCCTAAAAAAACAGTGATCCCGGCTATTAACAAAAGTATAAACAGTCTATTGCGCAAGATGATACTAGCCACAATCTCCCAGAATGTTCTACTTAAAAACTTTGCCATTTTATTAATTTACGCGCTGCAAAGATATTCTTTTCTATTATAGTATAGGAGTGTTTTTATGCTTTCGCGAAAGCATATTAAAAGATTTTAAAATCACTCATATTTACAATTTAAGATTAAATGTAAATTTAAAAGCAATATTATCTTCCCAGTTGGGTAAATGATAGGCTCCATATCTGTATGTAAAGCTTGTTCCAAAACCGAAAAGTAATTTATTTAATTCAAAGCCAGATTCTGTATATCCTTGATCTAGAGAGTCAAAACTAGTGTTTAGATGATCTTCGGGATTGCTAATGTCACCTATGGCAAATCGAGATATAAATACCATTTCTGGTTTAAATCGCTTTCCTAAATTAAATGGTCTCAACCTATGTTTGATTTGAGCCGTAAATAATTGATCTGAAAAAAACTCACCAAAAAACATTGTTTCAAAACTATTTACACCTGCAACAGAAAAACGCTGTAGGATTGTCTCCTTAGTAGGAGCATTAGGATATGCGTGAAAAAGGTGAGTAAGTGGTACATCTCCAAAAGCAATGTTTCCTTCTACTAATAATTCTGTAGCACTTTTATTTAACTGTTCTACTCTGTAAAAAGCTTTTGCGCCAAGGCGCGTAAACCCAAGATCTCCTCCAAGACCATCAAAAGAGTGAGATACTTGTCCAGAAATGACGGGATATTCTTCATAAATAGAGAAAGCATCACTATCTGTCTTAAGATATCTATTTGCAGGACTCCATCTAAAAGCTGCCGTTGCTTCTGTAATATTGTAATCTCTTATAACATCTTCGTCTATTTGAAAACGATATGGAATAGATTGTTTAATACTTCGATGAGCTACTTGAAATTCTGATAACAATTGTGGTGTTATTCTATATTCTAGATTACCACGAAAAGTATTGTGGGTAAAAAACTGGGTAATGTTTACTAATCGAGGTTCAAATAGAGAATAGACTCTTCTATCTGTTAGATATGGAAAACTCCCTACTTCTTCAATGTCATTACTATATGTGGCAGAGAGCCACATTCCTTTTTCTGATGATAGAAGTACTCCTGAGCCCACACCATATTTAAATGCTTTGTCTTTAAAACCATATGCTCCATAACCTTCTAATCTAAAGTTTTTAGAAAAAGCATCATTAGTAACACCTCCTAAACCAAGACGTAATCCTTCAAAATTGTTAAATTTTATGGGATAAGTAAGATCAAAGTCAAATGCTTTGACACTAAAATACCCTACACTAAAATTGTTAATTGTACCTAGCCTACGTTCTATATTTTCTGCATTTACGATTCTTTCAATTTCAGAAAAACTACGTTTGTCTTTTGAAGTTAGAGCAGTTTCACGATATACACTCCAAAAAGAGTTATCTTTATTATTTGCATCTTCTTCAAAAGTAATAGCATATTGATTTGTAGTGTTTTTTATAGGAGTATTTATTTTATAATTCCTCATTGAGGTTGATGTAACAAGAAATTTTCTAGTTACCATATCTTCTATGACTTCATTTTCTATAGTTCCTATAGAGATTTTACCATTAAAAAAAGAGAGCCTTTTATCTGTCTTGCCCTTGTCTAAAAATAGTTTTCTATGAACAGGTACATAAAGTTGTAACTCTTCTAAATATGTGTATTCTTGTTCTAGTTGGATGTTGAGATTATCTGTAATACCTAGCTGTATGTTTTTTATAGCAAGGCTTTCTTTGTCTAGTGTCATAGAACCTGTAAAACCAGGAATTTGCTTTGGCTTTTTTGGACAAAAACTAATTATAAAATCGCCATTTTCAGAAATATCTTTAATAGAGTATATATAGTTTTTAAATCCTTTTTTTGAGAGTATGCCTACATATCGATTATTAAAAATGATAAAATCGTCATCATAAAAAGAACGGGATTGAACATTTACAGCAAATACCTCATATCTAGGAGTTTTAAAGCCTGCAAGTTGATATCCTATTACTTTTTCGGTAAAGCGTTCTTTTTTACTAGCATATAAATCGCTTACTTTCTCCGAAAAAAAACTGTGCGCATTGCCATTTAAACTATCTGTAATAATGGTTTTTTCATAGATCCTGTATGTGAAGTTCTCTAAAACCTCTTTCGGATCATTTTTAGATTTCTGAGCAATGGCTTTTTTTACGAGAATTACTGCTCTTTCTTGAGAAGAATTTTGAGCAGTAACTAATGTGCTCAAGATAAGTAAAGTAACAGTAATTAATCTAGACATAGCATATGATCTGTCGTAAAAATATTAAAAAAGCGACTGTGAAGTCGCTTTTTATGTATTTGTTTAACGTTTAAGGCTTTTAAACGGTCATAATCTCTGCTTCTTTAGTAGCGAGAATATCTTCAATTTTTTTGATATGAATGTCTGTAAGTTTTTGAATGTCTACTTCTGCATTTGCTTTTTCGTCTTCAGAAGCATCATCTACTTTCTTAATATCATTATTAGCATTTTTACGATCATTACGCACACCTACTTTTGCATCTTCGGCTTCAGATTTGGCCTGTTTAACAAGATCTTTACGACGTTCTTCTGTAAGTGGTGGTACATTAATAATAATGCTCTCTCCATTATTCATAGGATTGAATCCTAAATTTGAATTTATAATAGCTTTTTCAATATCTTGAATAATACTTTTCTCCCAGGGTTGTATAGATATTGTACGACCATCTGGTGTTACTACATTTGCAACTTGAGATAGAGGAGTAGCACTTCCATAATACTCTACCATTACACCTTGTAGCATTGCCGGGCTCGCTTTTCCTGCACGTATGGTGAGAAGGCGTTTACCTAAATGGGTTAATGCATTTTCCATTGCTTCTTTTGCCGAGTCTAGTATAAATTTTAAATCTTCGTTCATTATTTATATAATTATAATCACAAGTTTACAAAAATTACCTTAATTAATTTACCGTAGTTCCTATAGTATCACCAGATACTACTCTTAGTAAGTTGCCTCTTGTATTCATATCAAACACAATGATAGGTAGTTCGTTTTCTTGACTTAATGTGAAGGCAGTGGTATCCATCACTTTTAGTCCTTTTTTTAGCACATCATCAAAAGAGATATGATCATATTTAATGGCTTCTTTATCCTTTTCAGGATCTGCTGTATAGATACCATCTACTCGTGTTCCTTTTAAGATAACGTCTGCTTCTATTTCTATTGCTCTTAAAACAGCAGCACTATCTGTTGTAAAATAAGGATTACATGTGCCACCACCAAAAATGACAACACGTCCTTTTCTTAGATGACTCATTGCTTTACGTCTTATAAAAGGTTCTGCTACTTCATTTATTTTTACGGCAGTTTGTAATCTAGTTTTTAGACCGCTTTGTTCTAAAGCATCTTGCAATGCAAGACCATTTATTACAGTAGCAAGCATACCCATATTATCACTTTGTACACGATCCATTCCTTTACTTGCTCCAGCAACACCTCTAAAAATATTACCACCACCTATTACGATAGCTACTTCTATACCTTTTTCTGTTACTGTCTTAATGTCTTCTGCATATTCTGCTAGACGTTGTGGGTCTATTCCGTACTGACGATCACCCATTAAGGCTTCACCAGATAATTTAAGAAGGATTCTGTTGTATTTCATAGTATTTTAAGATTGTGCAAATATACTATATAATGATAATGATAGATCATATGATATTTTATGAAGGTGGATTTTTTATGCTTTCGCGAAAGCAAACTTCGCCATAATTTATTTTCCTCGATGTTTAATTAATACATTCCAAAGCATACCCGCTATTATTAAAGACATCCCTATGAGCGGTAATGCTTTGTAACTTTCTGAGAATAGAAAAAATCCAAAAAGTAGCGCATACACAAGTTCCATATATTTTATGGGAGCCACTGTAGCGGTGTCTGCCTTTTGAAATGCGAGAGTCATTAAGATTTGTCCTATCATACCCAATACACCTATACCAAGTATGTATGGCCACTCTTGTTGGGTAGGAAAACGCCAATGATTTATAGATACTAAACTCCCAAGAATAGATACTACCATAAAATAATTAATGATGGTGAGAATATGCTCTTTATCTCCTAGATACCTAACTATAGCGAGCACGGCACCTACAAGAACTGCCGATACTAAAATCATTGCAAAGCTTATAGCATCTATTCTTAAGTCTACACCTTTCATTACAAAAGCACCACTTAAAGAAACTAATAATGCGACCCATTGCCACTTTTTAACTTTTTCTTTGAGGAATAGATATGCAAGTAAAACACTAAAAATAGGAGCAGTATATCTTAGTGCGACTGCAGAACCTAAGGGAATACGTTGCAATACGTAAAAAAACAGTGCGACCGATGCAAAGCTTAATATACCTCGCAAACCTAACCAGAAACGATGTTTTCCTAAAACAGGAACTTTCTTTACTAGCATATAAGGAAATATAAAAATAAAAGTACCTGTTGCTCTAAAGAAAACCACTTGTAGTGTATGAAAATCAGATAGGTACTTTGCAAATAGATTCATCCAAGCAAATGCAAATGCTGCAAGCAGCATATATAGTATTCCTTTATACACAATGGTTATTTTGCCGCAAAGATATCTTAACGTTTAAGTAAAAAATACTTTGTTACCATTTTTTTATATACAACAAGTATTTGGCTCTATGTCAAATATAGTGGGTAATCGAATTTGAGTTTTCCGCAGGTAAAGTATATCATATTGATAAAGTTCTCTGTATTTCTATATCCTCTAGCTCTTTTTTTTGCTAGTTGTATTTTAGAGTTCAGTCCTTCT
>CALKZS010000167.1 GCA_938002835.1 uncultured Dokdonia sp.
CTCACGTTAAAATAACAAAATCTATCTAAATTTAACTGTAAAAGAATACAGTTTTATTATCACGAAAAATCCCCGTAATTTTTAATTACGGGGATTATAAATAGTCTTACTAAAAAAGATTAGTTTATAACTCTAATCCATATTCTTTACTTTACTTCTTCAAAATCTACATCTTCTACATCTTGACCACCATCATCTTGAGCTTGAGAAGCATCTGGTCCTGGTTGTCCAGTAGTTCCTTGAGCTTCTGCTTGTGCTTTATACATCTCTTCTGATGCCACTTTCCAAGCTTCATTAATTTTATCAAGAGCAGGCGTGATTGCGTCTAATGATTTTATTTCATAAGCAGCCTTCAATTCTGCAAGTGCATCTTCAATAGGTTTTTTCTTATCATCAGATAGCTTATCCCCAAACTCTTTAAGTTGTTTCTCGGTTTGAAAAATCATAGCATCTGCTTCATTGATTTTATCTGCACTCTCTTTTGCTTTCTTATCTGCTTCTGCATTTGCTTCTGCTTCAGCTTTCATCTTTGCAATTTCTTCTTCAGATAGTCCAGAAGATGCTTCGATACGAATATCTTGTGATTTTCCTGTTGCTTTATCTACTGCTGAAACTTTAATGATACCATTTGCGTCTATATCAAAAGCTACTTCAATTTGAGGAACTCCTCGTTGTGCTGGAGGAATATCTGTTAATTGAAAACGACCTATTGTTTTATTATCTGCTGCCATAGGACGTTCTCCTTGCAACACGTGAATATCAACACTAGGTTGGTTATCTGCTGCCGTAGAGAATACTTGTGACTTTTTTGTAGGTATTGTAGTATTTGCTTCTATGAGTTTTGTAAATACATTACCCATCGTTTCTATACCTAATGATAATGGAGTCACATCTAGGAGTAATACATCTTTTACATCTCCTGTAAGTACACCTCCTTGTATTGCAGCTCCAACGGCTACAACTTCATCTGGATTTACTCCTTTTGAAGGTGCTTTTCCGAAGAATTTTTCTACAGCTTCTTGTACAGCAGGGATACGAGTAGATCCTCCTACAAGAATAATCTCATCGATATCTCCTGTACTTAATCCTGCACTCTTAAGTGCTGTTTGACAAGGCTCAATTGTTCTTTTTACTAAATCATCTATTAACGCCTCAAACTTTGCACGACTTAATGTACGTACTAAGTGTTTAGGTCCAGATGCCGTAGCAGTAACATAAGGAAGATTAATTTCTGTTTGTGTAGAAGAAGAAAGCTCAATTTTTGCTTTCTCTGCAGCTTCTTTAAGACGTTGTAAAGCCATAGGATCTTTACGAAGATCCATATCTTCATCTGCAATAAACTCTTCTGCAAGCCAGTTTATAATTTTTTGATCTACATCATCACCTCCAAGGTGTGTATCTCCATCTGTAGCAAGCACTTCAAAAACACCATCTCCTAATTCTAAAATTGATACATCGTGAGTTCCTCCTCCAAAGTCAAATACAACGATTTTTTGATCATTATCTTTTTTATCTAAGCCATATGCTAAAGCTGCTGCTGTTGGCTCATTAATTATACGCTCTACTGTAAGTCCTGCAATCTCTCCAGCTTCTTTTGTAGCTTGACGTTGCGAGTCATTAAAATATGCTGGTACTGTAATTACTGCTCTAGTTACATCTTGACCAAGATAATCCTCTGCTGTTTTCTTCATTTTCTGAAGTGTCATTGCAGATAATTCTTGTGGAGTATATAAACGTCCATCTATGTCTACACGTGGAGTATCATTGTCACCTTTTACTACAGAGTATGCAGAACGCTCAGCTTCTTTAGAGCTCTCACTATATTTATTCCCCATAAAACGCTTTATTGAAGCGATTGTCTTTGTTGGGTTTGTTACAGCTTGTCTTTTTGCAGGATCACCTACTTTAATCTCACCGCCTTCTACAAAAGCAATTACAGATGGTGTAGTGCGCTTTCCTTCTGCATTAGGGATTACCGTTGGCTCGTTACCTTCCATAACGGCAACGCAGGAGTTGGTAGTACCTAAGTCAATTCCTATTATTTTACTCATTATATATTATTATTAAGTGTTATTTATTTTTTTTAAACACTTTCTAGAAGTCAATCACTATGCCATTGTATATTGACTGACAGGCTGACAGCTATGCGATGTTTTAAGATTTTAAGATACTTAAAACTATACTATATTAATGTGTTCTTGTCATTTATAACACATCTATTGATGAAATAGAATAGGTCTTTTATTATAATACTTAGATCCTACACGTCTATTTCTTTAATCGTCAATACCTATCACTATTAATAGAACCTTATTTTACACAAAATGTTCTAACAGTAAATCTTTTATTATTAATGCGAGTCACTTCATAAATCATCATATTATAAAAATCATAAAGAGGTTGTCCTTTACAGACAACCTCTTCACTTCAACACTCTAAAAGTATTTATAAAAAATCAAATTAGAATAATTATCGAGACTTTTTATACACTCTTAAAACAAACTATATTGCTACAATTCCTTGCGTATTATTTTCTGGTAAGTTTCCTGACTCTTCGCCTAATGGAGTAAGAGATGTACCATTTATTCCAAAGATTCCGATTGTACCATCTAATCCAAATAATTGATATAAGTGCTGTCCATCATCAGAGATCCACATATCGATCCATCCTTCAGTTGTATCAAAAGGACCTGTTCCGTCTGTTGGCACTGTTGCAGGAGCTCCTGTTCCCTGAGCTGCAGTTTGATCAAGAAGAGCAACCTCTCCGTTATTAAAACTAAAAGACGCTAACCCAGCTTCTATTGCATTAGAAACAAAGAAAGTTTCCTCATCTAAAGTAAAGTCTAACCAACAAGCAGTTCTACCTGTTCCATTCTCTCCCGATGCTACATCTAGACTAACAGCTGTTAAACCATTTCCATCTATTCTCCAAGTAGAAACTGATCCGTCTTGTAATGCATTGAATGCTGGAGGAAAACCATTTGCTTGAAATTCTCTAGCCTCAGTCACCACAGCATAAAGATTCCCATCTGCTCCTTCAACAATTTGAGATCCTATAGCAGAAGGAAGGTTTCTATTTTCTGTATTACCTCTTAAAGTAGAAGTAGCTCCATCTAATCTAGTAAGACTACCACTATTAATACCAAACAGCACCACTTCATCTTGATTTCCTATTGCAGTAGCACCAGTTCCTTCACTATCAGTAGCTCCTACATCTAAACCAGCAGCACCAGCATTAATAGATGCTACTATAGCATACTCTCCACCTGGAGCGATATAAACACAAGAAGGTCTATTGTCTAAATCTACAGAACCTATAGACTGGAATGTACCATCATCTAATAACCAAAAAGAATCTACAGTACCTCTATGCATAGGCTCTCCTCCAGCTAAAAATTCTGAACGAGTTATATTAGTTACTAATACTAAACTATTAACACCATCTTGGTCTGATGGATACGAATCAATACTATTAGGTCCTTCTGCAGAAGTTGCCTGTATTACGGGATCTCCTAAAGAAAAATCATCATTAACAGGTAATGCTGAGATAGTATTACTACCTGCATTTACAGCTAAAACAAATGAGTTATCTCTCGTTTTTGTAATAGCATATGCAGAAATAAGTGGATCCAAGCCTTCTCCTCCATCAAAATCACCACCGTTTCCTCCAGTTAATACAGGGCCAATTCCTCTGAGTGTACCATCGGCATTTCTGCCGTAAGTCACAATTGTATTAGGACCTTGAACGATACCGTCTACTTGTCCTTCACCATTAGTCATTGCGTATACCGCACCTATAAATGAAGAACCATCGTCATTTCCATCTCCTCCATCATCATCAATTACTAATACATCATTATCATCATCACTATCACAAGATGTTATTACAAAAGAGGCCACAAATAAAAAAGCCACTAAGAATTTTAAATTTTTCATTTTAATTTGATTTTGTGTTGTTGTTTTATCTTTTTTAAGTTATTAGAAAAATACTGGCCAGACTATTTTTCAAACATCAGAATAACCATATAAAATTCCGATACATAATAAGTGCGTAAATAAAAATGATGCTTACAACTTCTTTAAAAAGGAAATGAAAAATTATATTTTATATTAAATAAAAATCTCGTTAATTAAGTAATAAAAGCATTTAACAAGATATTACGTAGTTTTTAATTTAACTTAATTTTAAGAAAATAACACTCTAAATAATAACACCTAATAGTAAGCTAGCTAACATAAATTCTAACAATAGATTCTAGTATAATACAAAACAAACATTTTTATAAAGTAACTTTCTTTTATTTATCTATTATATGTATTAGAGGATCATATAGTAAACTATTTCATATTTTTTGAAACAACTTTAACTGTAGTTTTGTTTACTAATTTATGCTTAAACTTAAACAAGTTGTATTTTTGCCATAAAATATTAATTATGCCTGCAGTAAAAAAGACTACTTCAAAAAATAAAACTGTCACTAGCACTTCAATTATAAGTGCATATATGGAATATGTACTTGATCAAGGAGTACATCCACATACTGTATATAAGTTTTGTAAGGAGATAAAAATTACTGAAACTAATTTTTATGATCATTTTGGATCTTTTGATAATTTAAAAATGAGTATTTGGAGTACGTTCCACCTTAATACTATAAATGTATTAGAAGCATCAAAAGAGTTTGCTGCATATTCAAATAAAGAAAAAATGCTTTCATATTTTTTTACACTATTTGAATTACTAACTGCAAATAGAAGTTATGTACTCTATAGTATTGATGAGCATAAAAATATGCTTCAAAACTTAAAACAACTCAAAGGGTTAAGAATTCATCAAAAAGAGTTTACAAAACATCTCATAGAGGTCTCTAATGAAGAAAAAAAATATAAAATCACAAAAAATCCAACAAACCTATTTAGTGAAGGTGCTTGGATTCAGTTTTTGTTCTTATTAAAGTATTGGATGAATGATAATTCTGCTAGTTTTGAAAAAACAGATATAGCGATAGAAAAATCCGTAAAAGTAATTTTTGATGTTTTTGAGACTACTCCTTTAGAAAGTATTATAGACTTTGGGAAATTTATTTTTAAAGAAAAATTTGCCCCCAATATATAGCTTTATTAAAAATACTATATGTATATGCTTTCAATAAAGTTTATAAATACCTAAAATCATAATATATACTAGTTATATAAAATAAATATCTATGAAAACAATAGATCGCATACCAACAAACAAATTCCAAAGAGCGTCAAAACTTGTAAGTACTGGTGTAAAGGTGGGAGTAAACTATGCAAAGTATTATGGAAAAAAAATAGCAAATCCTTCACTTACAAAACAACAATTAAATGAAGATAACGCCGAAGATATTTATGATGGATTAAAAAGTCTTAAAGGAAGTGCTCTAAAAGTTGCACAAATGTTAAGTATGGAAAAAAACATACTCCCTAAAGCATACATAGATAAATTTTCATTATCGCAGTTTTCTGTGCCACCACTTTCTGCTCCATTAGTGCGAAAAACTTTTAAAAAATACTTAGGAACATATCCAGAAAATATATTTGATACGTTTGCGACTCAAAGCATTAATGCTGCTAGTATAGGTCAGGTTCATCAAGCCACCCTAGATGGGAGAAAACTTGCTGTGAAAATACAATACCCAGGAGTCGCAAATAGTATCAGTAGTGATCTAGCTATTGTAAAACCTATAGCTAAGAAAATGTTTAACCTACAAGGTGAAGGCAAAGAAAAGTTTTTTAAAGAAATAGAAGATAAACTTCTTGAAGAGACAAATTATGAACTAGAGCTACAGCAAAGTATTACAATGGTAAAAGATTGTAGCCTGATACCCAATATCTCATTTCCAGAATACTATCCAGACCTTTCTAGTGAACGTATACTTACAATGGATTGGATGGAAGGTGAGCACTTGAGTGAATTTACTTCTCATAATACAGATAAAAATGCTGCCAATAAAATAGGTCAAGCATTGTGGGATTTTTATATGTTCCAGATGCACATTCTTAAACGAGTGCACGCAGATCCTCATCCTGGAAATTTTATGGTAGATAAAAACAGTAACCTCATAGTTATAGATTTTGGATGTATTAAACACATACCTGAGTCTTTCTACACTCCCTACTTTGAGCTTGCAAATCCTGCTAATATTAATAATCCTGAAATATTTGAAAAAAAACTATTTGAATTAGAAATATTAAGAGAAGATGATACTCCTAAAGATATTCACTTTTTCTCTGCTCTTTTTCACGAGATGCTTACACTTTTCACACAACCTATGCAAAAAGAACAATTTGATTTTAGTGATACTACATTTTTTGATCAAATAGCAGCATTAAGTGATAAGTATAGTAACAATACAGAAATACGTAAAATGAATGGTAATCGTGGTAGTAAACACTTCTTGTATATAAACAGAACCTTCTTTGGTCTTTATAATCTTATGCACGATCTAGGAGCTAAAGTTACTGTTCATCATTTTAAAAATCATCTCTCACGTGATTGTGTAGCATAATATAAAAGTAATAATGTAGTCAACTATGTAATAGTTTGACAAATTATTGATTAGGTTTTTTTAGAAAGAGCGTTTTTAGTCGGACGCTCTTTCTTTTTTCTATTACTTTTATTATGCACGCATACTAAAGATAGCAACTCTCATTCTATATACTTAAAACAAAAAAGTATATTTGTTCGATGCGTGTAAATACGCTTTCGCGAAAGCGTATACCTACCAAAATACTCAACACTATATAGAGACATAGTATGTATAATTCAAAGATAACTGGACTAGGAAAGTATGTACCCGAAAATGTGGTTACAAACGATGATTTGTCACAACTAATGGATACAAATGATGAATGGATACAGGAACGTACAGGAATAAAAGAGCGTAGACACATCAAAAAAGGAGATGGTAACTCTACTGCAAAAATGGGAGCCAAAGCTGCAGAAATTGCTATAAAAAGAGCTGGTCTTACCAATAATGATATTGATATGATTGTCTTTGCGACATTAAGTCCAGATTATTATTTTCCTGGGTGTGGTGTGCAAGTACAGCATTTAATGGGTATGGACACCATCCCTGCTCTTGACGTGCGCAATCAATGTTCTGGTTTTATTTATGCCCTTGCTACAGCAGATCAATTTATAAAGTCAGGAATGTACAAGAATGTACTTATTATAGGATCTGAAAATCATAGTGGTGGTTTAGATTTTACTACTCGAGGAAGATCTGTTTCTGTCATTTTTGGAGATGGTGCTGGGGCGGCTGTTCTTTCAAGAGAAGAAGACACCTCTAAAGGAGTCTTATCTTCTCATTTACATAGTCAAGGAGAGCACGCTTTAGAATTATCGCTTAAGGGGCCTAGCACAGAACAATGGGTGCCAGAATTAATAGAAAATAATCCTCAAGAAAATATTCCGTATTATCCGTATATGAACGGGCAATTCGTATTTAAAAATGCTGTAGTACGTTTTTCTGAAGTTATAATGGAAGGACTTGAAAAAAATAATCTCAACGTTACAGATATAGATATGTTGATACCTCATCAGGCAAACTTGCGTATCTCACAATTTGTACAAAAGAAGTTTAAACTCACAGAAGACCAAGTATTTAATAACATACAAAAGTATGGGAATACTACTGCAGCCTCTATTCCAATAGCACTTACTGAAGCTTGGGAGAATGGTAAAATAAAAGAAGGAGATACAGTTGTGCTAGCTGCTTTTGGAAGTGGTTTTACGTGGGCTTCTTCTATTATAAAATGGTAATGTTCTGACCCAATTTTAAAAAGACTGTCTAGTAAACACCTGAAATAACGCTATAATACATATCTTCTAGTGTTAAACTAAATGATGAGTTTTTAGTCCATAGGAAAGGTTTATGCAATAACTTTATAAAAAATCTATGAAGCATATAGTACTCATTTCCCTTTAGATTTTATGTAGTTGTAATAATGAAACTAATATTGATAATAATATAGATCATAGCGTTATTGAAATGTGGAATAGCTATACCGAAGCCAACCCAGAATTTCAAGATGATAAAGTTCCAGAATCTTGGTTTTTTCACAATAATGAACAAGATGCAAATCGCCTAGCATCATTAGTGGCAAGAGGCAAAAAACAAGCAGGTTCTGGACTATATTATTGGTATCAAGAAGCTAATGCTGATTTACCAAAAATCAACACAAAACACATTATCACAGATTTTGATGGGAAAGCGCAAGCAATTATAGAAATCACAAAAGTAGATACTATCCCATTTAATCAAATAAGCAAAGAATATGCAGCATTAGATATGGGAACTGATATTGAACCACTCAAAAAATGGAAAAAAGCACATTGGGTCTTTTTTGAAAATACTATAAAAGATAACAAGAAAAAACTATCTGAAGATATGCTTATCGTTTGTGAAAGGTTTGAAACAATCTGGACAGTAAAAGATTAATAAAAAATAGATCTTTCTACCCTAATTAACGTGAGTTCGATATGAGAAAACAAGATAATTATTTGATTATTAGGTGTTTTATGTCTTTGTTATTTATTGAAATGTAAATCAGATTTTTACGTTTTTAGTTAATTAAAACTCGTTTTTTATAATCAAAGTAAACCTGTAAGTTGATTTATTTTATAACTAATTGATATGTAATAAGTTTTATATCGAACTCACGTTAATTTAAACCTATAATGATATTGCATAAAAAAGCCGTATTCAATAAAGAATACGGCTTGTTGATTGTGAGCCCTGAAGGATTCGAACCTTCGACCGCCTCCTTAGAAGGGAGGTGCTCTATCCAGCTGAGCTAAGAGCCCTAAATCAATTGTCGGGGTAGCAAGATTCGAACTTGCGACCTCCTGCTCCCAAAGCAGGCGCGATAACCGGGCTACGCTATACCCCGAAAATTATACAATTATAATAATGTGTATAGATTTTAAAACAAAATGATTTAATTCTTAAAGAATTAGGCACTTTATTTAAAATTGCGGAGAGACAGGGATTCGAACCCTGGGTAAGTGTTTCCACCTACGACGATTTAGCAAACCGCTCCTTTCGGCCACTCAGGCACCTCTCCTTTCATAAAATAATGAACTTGCTTTATCAAAGCGGATGCAAATGTACATCATCATTTTAAAGAAAACAAGAAGAAATAACTCTTTAATTAAAAAAAAATAGGTCAAAAAAGATTTCAATTTTTAAAATGTTATAAATCAATTTTTAAGGTGGATTCAAGTCATAAACGCAACAATTCCATTGTTGTTGATTGCGTTAATCAAATACTTCATTTGGTGTTAAGTAATTATACCTCTTTCTAGGTCTATTGTTTGGTGTTTTTTCGACTTTTTTGACGTGATTTTCTTGAATGAGATCAAAGTTAGTTTTTTTGGAAAATATTGTCTGAGACCGTTGCAAAAGGGTAGTTAGATTAGGAGGTTTTTTATTTTTTTTGTTCAAAACTTAGTCGATTTTTCGATTTCATTTTAGAACATAAATGAGTGTTTTTAAAGCTCATTTTCTCTTAATTTTTAACATTAGACGCAAGTATCCCTGGACTTCTGTACAAATTATAAGACATCACCTCCATTAGGTTTTGAGTGTGCATTTTTTTGATGTCTCTATATCTTGCCGTTGCTCCATTAAACCATCGTTTTATCCCTCCAAAAGTACGCGCTACTTTGAATCTAACCTTACCTATAAGTTTATTGAACTTCTGCTCCCAATGCGTTAAGGGTTTGTTTTTATAAGCCTTTTTTAAAATGTGATTTTTGAGTTTTAGTTTCTTGAGAAGTGCTGCATTTTTCTTGGATTGATACCCTTTGTCTGCTTTTAACGGAATGTATTCTGGTAGATCTGCTGTATTCAAGACTTCTTCTAAATTTGCTATTTCATTAGTGCT
>CALKZS010000168.1 GCA_938002835.1 uncultured Dokdonia sp.
AGAAGAGTCATAGTCTGCATCAGTTTGAGCCATAGCTATATGAGCAAAGAGCAATAATGTAATGTAGATTATTTTTTTCATTTGTTATAATAAGTTTTAATTAATAAAAACATATGTGTTTTGTAAGAATTTACTCTAAATGTTTTACAAACATAGTGCCATTTAAACGATATAAAGTTGCTCTTTGTCGTTTTTAACAAAAAATTAACATTTTACATTTTATCTTTAAATTGTGCATATACAACTAATTATCAGGTAATTATAAAGCAGAACACTATCATTTTTCTTTCTTTATTCTTTTTAAAAGAATAAATAAATCGAATAATTAAACATTAGATTTTCTTTTTTTATAAAAAATACACCAAGTAAAGGCTTGAGATTGATTAAGGAAATTGCTTAATTTTTAGAAATAAAAGGGGAAAGCTTTTTTTTAAGCTAGTTGAATTAGTTAAAAGATATTAGATAAAAAGTGCAATATGAAGAAAAATAGATTGTACTAATATTTAATTATTGTAATCTATATGTGACTTGAGAAGAATTTTAATTCAAAAATTAGAAGAAGAGTTACTTTTCTTCTAATTTATCAGTATCGTCATCATCTTTTGTAGCTTTTTTAAACTCTTTGATGCCACCACCAAGACCACGCATCATTTCTGGAATTTTCTTTCCTCCAAAAAGAAGTAAAATAACAACCACAACAAGACCTATTTGCCAAGGCCCTACTATTCCTAAAAATATTCCTAAAAAATTCATCGTCTTTTGTTTTAGAAAAACAAAGATAGTAAGAAAACACATATACTCACGTTAAAGAAGTAAAAAGACAATTAGTTTATTTCTTTAATGAATTTATATTCGCTTTCGCGAAAGCAAAACCTTATATAAAATCCATATCTAAAAAGTATATTTGTAACATAATGGCAAAAACAACAAAGAAAAAGCAGATAGCAAAAAAACTCCTTCATAAGTATCGTCTTGTGATACTTAATGAAGATACTTTTGAAGAACGCATAAGCTTTAAGTTAACACGTCTTAATGTTTTTATTTTAACAGGTGTTTCTGCAATTATATTAATAGTATTAACAACAATTTTGATAGCATTTACTCCTTTAAGAGAGTATATACCAGGGTATTCTAGTACTTCACTAAAGCGCAATGCAACAGCACTTGTAGAAAAAACAGACTCATTACAAAATGCATTGAGAGTAAATGAACAATATTATTCTTCTATTCGTCAGGTACTTAGTGGAGATATACAGCAGTTAGAATTTAATAGAGACTCTATAAGAGATGCTGTTTTTAATAAGGAAGAAATTTATGTTCCAATAAGTAAAGAAGATAGTTTATTGAGACAAGAAGTGGCTCAAGAAGAAAAATATAATGTTTTTGACAGCAATGAAGAGTCTACAGCACTTGCTTTTTTCCCTCCTGTAGAAGGAACGATTTCTCAAGAGTATAATGTAGTAGAAAAACATTATGCAATAGATATTGTTACTGAAAAAGGAGCGCCTGTTAAAACTGTAGCAGATGGAACTGTTATTTTTTCAGAGTGGACAGCAGATACGGGTCACGTACTTATTATACAACACGCAAATAATATAATGACAGCATATAAACATAACGCATCTGTAAACAAGTCGCAAGGAGATCTTGTTGTGTCTGGAGAAGTAATAGCAACGGTGGGTAATACAGGAGAACTAACGACAGGGCCACACTTACATTTTGAGTTATGGAGTAACGGTTATCCAGTAAATCCAGTTAATTTTATAGATTTTAAGTAATATGTCTTTAAAAGCTTTTGGGGCTAAAATTTTTGCGTCTATTATCCAGCGTAAGATTAACAAATGGGCAAATAACCCAATAGAAACACAAGAGAAAGTTTTTAAGAACTTGATAGATGCTGCACAATATACAGCTTTTGGAAACGACCATCATTTTGACATTATAAAAACCCATCAAGATTTTGTTAAACACATTCCTGTGAGAGATTATGAAGCTTTGCGCTCATATGTAGATCGTGTGGTAGAAGGAGAATCTGATGTTTTGTGGCCAGGAAAACCGCTTTATTTTGCAAAGACATCTGGAACTACTTCTGGAGCAAAATATATTCCTCTTACAAGAGATAGTATGAACACCCATCCAGACACTGCTCGCAATGCAATTTTATCATATATTTTCAGAACCGGTAAAACAAATTTTGTAGACGGGAAAATGATTTTTTTACAAGGAAGTCCAGAGATGACAGATAAAAATGGAGTAAAGCTTGGTAGACTTTCAGGAATTGTAGCACACTATATTCCTAATTATCTTCAAAAAAATAGATTACCAAGTTTTGAGACTAATTGTATAGAAGACTGGGAAAAAAAAGTAGACGCTATCGTTACAGAAACTCAAGATCAGGATATGACCATTATAAGTGGTATTCCTCCTTGGGTACAAATGTATTTTGAACGCCTTATTGCAAAAACAAATAAACCTGTAGGGGAGCTTTTTAAAAATTTCAACCTTTTTATATATGGAGGTGTAAACTATGAACCTTATCGTAAAAAATTTGAGAGCCTTATAGGTAGAAAAGTAGATAGTATAGAGCTATACCCTGCTAGTGAAGGTTTTTTTGCATTTCAAGATACAGAGACAGAAAAGGGAATGTTATTACAACTAGATAATGGTATTTTTTATGAGTTTATAAAAGCAGAAGACTTTTATAAAGAAAATCCGGAACGTATCACACTTAAAGATGTACAACTAGATGTAAACTATGTGATGATTATTTCTACAACAGCAGGGCTTTGGGCATATAATCTGGGAGACACAGTTATTTTTACTAGTATTACACCATATCGCCTTATAGTTTCTGGTCGTATTAAACATTTTATTTCGGCTTTTGGTGAGCACGTTATAGGGAAAGAGGTTGAACAAGCAATGTTAGAAGCGGTAGAAGGCAAAAACATTAACGTTACAGAGTTTACAGTTGCTCCGCAAATAACACCATTAGAAGGATTGCCTTATCACGAATGGTTTATAGAGTTTGATAATCAAGAACAGGTAGATATTATTGCTCTAGCAAAAGCGTTAGACGATTCTTTACAATCTCAAAACTCATATTATTTTGATCTTATAGAAGGAAATGTTTTACAACCATTAAAAATTACCGTTGTACAAAGAGGAGGTTTTAATGATTATATGAAGTCTCAAGGGAAATTAGGAGGTCAAAATAAAATACCAAGACTATCAAATGATCGTAAAATCGCAAACTTTTTTGATAAGTAATTTTACAAAAAAAGCCATATGATTTGACGTTCAAGATGTATCACTAGTTATTCTTGAATGTTTATCTTTAATATTTACTATGAGCATATTAAAAAACCAAAGCCGCACTAGGGCACAAGAGAGCAGCAGCGCAATAGAGCGTATGTATATAACAATGCGCCACCTTTTTAATAGAGGGTTTTATAAGCCTATGGGTGTTTCTGGAGAAACCTTGCGTGAAGCACTTCTTATTTTACGACCAGAAATATATGGCACTATTGCAGGAGAAAAAGTAGAGCTCAACGGTCTTTTGTATGTAATAGATAGACTTCCAGAAGGAATAGAAGAATGTCGTTTTATAAACCTAACTAGTGATGAAGGGTATAAAGAGAGTCTTTTTAAACCTATTGTACCTCCTAAAAGACGCCGCAATTGTTATCGTATAGATGAAGAGCAAATGAATATTGAGGTCACCCGTGGTAGATCAGAGATATATGATATACTTACACATCTCACGTTCTTATTTGTAGAGTCTCATAAAATTATGAAACGGGTACTTATTAATGATGAAGGCACTGTCGCTAGAGATTGGGAAAAACTAGAAAAAGCAGTTTTAAATAAGGAAGATTTAGATCAACGAGGCTGGGAGATTGCAATGACGCATACTGCAAATATGTTAGGACGTACTTATAGAGAAGTAAATGAGATTGCACCCAGTTTTAATACTCGTAATGATAATAAACGCTTCTTAAAAATTATATATTGGCTAGGTAAACTTGCTATGGCAGAAGTACGTGATGAAGAAAAAAGAACAGTTACTTTTAGTCCCGTATTAAGAGAGCGTTTGGGACACCACATTCACGGAGAAATTTGGGCAGACAACATAAAAAAAGCGCTAAAAAAACAAGACTTGTTAGAGAGACCCCTTCATATTATAAGTGCAAATATGCACTCTGTAATGAATACGTTGTATACTCCAATGGCCTTAAAATCTGAACTACGTAAAAAGTCAAAACTTGAAGTTTATGAACTTTTAAGTGAAGACAGTAACAAGGCACTGAGAACTAAAATCGAGAAAACCGCGTTACAAAACGGAATGATTTATCTCCCAGATGAGAGTGGTACAAATATTAATGTACAAATATTTGACACCTGTAAACTCCCTTTTGCAGATAATGATTTTTGTAATAATAAAGTAGCGTTAGAGAATAAACCTGTAATAATAGTGATGGATTATGCTTTTGGAGAACAAGCATATGAAACGATGGAAGAGTTGCTCAAACCTTATAAAGGTGAAGATAAACTCACATATCTAAATGTAGATTCTATTTCTATTATGGGTAAAGCAGGCATTTTAGAAGGAGGAAAAGGCGATATAATGATACCAAGCGCACATCTTTTTGAAGGCACAGCAGATAATTATCCGTTTGATAATGAATTAAAGAAAAAAGATTTAGAGGGACACGATTTATTAGTTTTTGAAGGAGCAATGGTATCAGTATTAGGAACATCACTTCAGAATAGAGATATTCTTAAGTTTTTTCACGATAGTACTTGGAATGTGATAGGTCTTGAGATGGAAGGAGCACATTATCAAAAAGCGATTCAAGCAGCAGCAAAATTACGTAAAAGCATAAAAGAAGATGTAAAGGTTAGATATGCATATTATGCAAGTGACAACCCTCTAGAAACAGGAAGTACACTAGCTTCAGGAGGTTTAGGAACCACAGGTGTAAAACCTACATATTTGATTACAGAAAGGATATTAGAACAACTTTTTGAGACTAAATAATACGCTTTCGCGAAAGCTAAAAAATTCACAAAACATATTTATATTTTATGAATGATCACCACCAAAAAACAACACAACAAGAAATAGATCTAACAGATATTTTTTCCCTAATAGAAAGGTTTTTAAAAGGAATATTGCATTTCTTCTTTAAAGTACTGGATTTTATTATAAAAAAATGGTGGGCTATTCTATTACTTGTAATCATAGGAGTTGCTTTAGGGTACCTTAAAAAAGGTGGGCCATCATATAAAGCAAATTTGCTAGTAAAGACTAATTTTAAAAGTCAGTCATATGTATATACAGCAATAGATCAATTTAATGGTAATCTTGAAGAGAAAGATGCTAGTTTTATTTCTTCATTAAATAAAGATCCTGAGACATTTAGTATTGCAAAAGTATCTATTAACCCTATAGTTGAAGCGATTGATCTTATTGCTTATATAGGCGAAAACGACAGAACGCTTTCGGCAATGGCTCGTGAGTTTAAACTAAAAGGAGATAAAGAACTTTTTGCTACAGATCGATTTTTGTCTTATTATAATTTTCACAAATTAGAATTGGTGTTACATAATGACAATCAATTAGAAGATATAGAGACCTTATTAGATTTTATTAATAAAAACCCTTACGCTCAAGAGCTTAAAGAAGGAGGTGTTATTAATCATAAAGAGTTTATAGCAAGCCAAGAAGAATCTGTAAAACAGATCAATAAACTTATAGAAAGTAATAGTTTAGAAAACGGATTTACAAAAGGCACATCAGATGAGGGTTTTTATTTTAATAATAGAAGTTATGATTTAGCAAATCTTTTTGATGTAAAAACCGAACTATCAAAAAATATAGAAGAATATAAGAATGGTAATGTGAGCTATAAAGATGTTGCTGTTATTGTAAGTGATATTCAGGCATATAAAGAATCTTCTTTAATAGATAATACAATGATTATTTACCCAATAGTTTTGGTTCTTTTGTTTCTTTTAATAGTAGGAATTGTAAAAGCATTTATAAATTATAAACGGGAGATAGTCATTAATAACCAGACTAATTAATGAGCACTAAAGTAGCATTAATAACAGGAGTTACAGGTCAAGATGGGGCATATTTAAGTGAGTTTTTACTTAAAAAAGGCTATGAGGTACACGGTATTAAGCGTAGAACGTCATTATTTAACACAGACCGTATAGATCATTTATATGAAGATCCTCATATAGATAACCAGCGATTTTTTCTTCATTATGGAGATCTTACAGATAGTACAAACCTCTTTAGAATTATACAAGAAGTACAACCTGATGAAATTTATAATTTAGGAGCGATGAGTCACGTCCAAGTATCTTTTGAGATGCCAGAATATACCGCAAATGTTGATGGGCTTGGAGCGTTGAGGTTGCTTGAGGCAGTTAGAGCTTTAGGGCTTGAGAATAAAACACGTATTTATCAGGCATCTACATCAGAACTATATGGTAAAGTACAAGAAGTACCTCAATCAGAAACCACACCCTTTTATCCTAGAAGTCCTTATGCCGTAGCAAAATTATATGCATATTGGTCTACGGTAAATCATAGGGAAGCATATGGTATGTTTGCTTGTAATGGTATTTTATTTAATCACGAATCTCCTGTAAGAGGAGAGACCTTTGTAACCCGAAAAATTACTAGAGCAGCCTCTAAAATAGGCCTTGGGCTTCAAGAAAAAATGTACTTAGGAAATCTAGATGCAAAAAGAGATTGGGGACACGCAAAAGATTATGTTAGAATGATGTGGATGATCTTACAGGCAGAAACTCCCGAAGATTGGGTAATTGCTACAGGAAAGACCACAACGGTGAGAGACTTTATTAAAATGGCATTTAATTACATAGGAGTTACATTAGAGTTTACAGGAGAAGGTCTAGAGGAGAAAGCTACAGTTATAGCTTCTACAAACATAAATTACCCTGTAAAAGTTGGTCAAGTTGTTGTTGAAGTAGACCCTAAGTATTTTAGACCTACAGAAGTCGAATTACTTATAGGAGATGCCTCAAAGGCATATAAAAAATTAGGGTGGAAGCCTGAATATAACCTTCAGTCACTAGTAGATGATATGATGCAAAGTGATATAAAATTAATGCAAAAAGACAGCTATCTTAAAGAAGGAGGATATAAAACAATGAACTATTTTGAGTAAAGGTATTATTTCAAAAAACGCTCGCATATATGTTGCAGGTCATCGAGGACTTGTAGGAAGCGCCATTGTTAACACGTTAAAAAATAACGGATATCATCATATCATTACAAGAACACATAAAGAATTAAATCTCACAAATACTCAAGAAACACAAGCTTTTTTTGAAGCCCAGCAGCCAGAATATGTATTTCTAGCAGCAGCAAAAGTGGGCGGTATTATTGCAAATAACACCTATCGTGCAGATTTTATATATGAGAATCTAATGATTCAGAACAATGTGATCCATCAGAGCTATGTACATAATGTAAAAAAATTACTTTTTTTGGGAAGCACGTGTATTTATCCTAAAAATGCACCACAACCTATGCTAGAAAGTTCTTTACTTACAGGACCTCTTGAATATACTAATGAGCCCTATGCGATTGCAAAAATAGCGGGTATCAAGCTATGTGAAAGTTATAATCTACAATACGGTACAGATTTTTTATCTGTAATGCCTACAAACTTGTATGGATATAATGATAATTTTGATCTCGAAAAATCACACGTTTTACCTGCTTTGATACGCAAAATGCATTTAGCAAAGCTCTTACAAGAAAATGATATAGATGCTGTGTGTAAAGATCTTGGAGTATCCGCTTTCGCGAAAGCGGAACCTATCTTAAAAAAGTTTGGAATTTCTGCGCAAAACGTCGAAATATGGGGAACAGGATCACCTCGAAGAGAGTTTTTATGGAGTCAAGATATGGCAGATGCTTGTGTGCATATTCTAGAAAGTACCACTTTTGAAGACGTAAAAGGAAGTGATAAAAATGAGATAAGAAATACACATATTAATATAGGAACAGGAAAGGATATTTCTATTAAAGAGCTTTCTTTACTTATTAAAAAAACAGTGGGCTTTACGGGAGAACTTGTATTTAATAGTTTAAAGCCAGATGGAACACCTAGAAAGCTTACGGACGTGTCAAAATTGCACAAACAGGGCTGGAAGCATACTGTTGAGATAGAAGAAGGTGTATCGCTATT
>CALKZS010000169.1 GCA_938002835.1 uncultured Dokdonia sp.
AGCACCAGAAGATCTGGCAGTTACAATATCATAATCTGCAGGGTTAATTTCTATTTCGATACTATCATCTACTAGCGGATATACATATACAGAAGCAAATGAGGTATGACGCTTTGCATTACTGTCAAAAGGGGAGATGCGCACCAAGCGATGCACTCCATTTTCTCCTTTTAACCACCCAAAGGCAAACTCTCCTTCTATCTCTAAAGAGACCGTTTTAATACCAGCAACATCACCTTCTTGAAAGTTGAGCTCTTTTACCTTCCAGCCTTGTTTTTCTGCATACATAAGATACATACGCATTAACATACTCGCCCAGTCACAACTCTCTGTACCTCCAGCACCTGCCGTGATTTGAAGAACACAACTAAGCTCATCTCCTTCTTCAGAAAGCATATTTTTAAATTCAATATCTTCTATAAAACTAGCAGCCTTATCATAGTCTTTTTGCACATCTTCTTCTGGAGCTTCACCTTCTTTTGCAAACTCATATAACACCTCGAGATCTTCTATAAACGTTTGTGATTGCTCATAATCTTTTACCCACTTTTTCTTAGAGCGCAAGACCTTCATAAAAGCTTCGGCTTCTTTTGGGTCATTCCAAAAATTGGGGTCAAATGTTTTTTCTTCGTCGTTTTGTATCTCGATGCGTTTACGATCGATGTCAAAGATATCTCCTTAAGCCATCTACGCGCTCTTGGAGTGATTTTATGTGGTCTGTAGTAATCATATAATTTCCTGTAAACAGGGAGTTTTTGTAATAAAATGTAAATGTAGGACTAAGAAAATTGGTGAGCAAGGGTTTTACGCTTTCGCGAAAGCGTGTTACTCCTCACCCAATAAATCAGGTCTTCGTTCTTTGGTACGGATATAGGCTTGCTCTTCTCGCCATTCTTCTATTTTGGGAGTATTGCCACTGGTGAGAATTTCGGGAACTTTCCAACCGTTATAATCTGCAGGACGTGTGTAAATAGGAGGGGCCAATAACCCATCTTGAAAGCTGTCTGTAAGCGCCGAAGTCTCATTGCCTAAAACACCAGGAATTAATCGTATAATAGCATCACAGAGTATTAAAGCACCCAATTCTCCACCGCTCAATACGTAATCACCTATAGAGATTTCTTTGGAGATAAAATGATCTCGCACACGTTGATCTACACCTTTATAATGCCCACAAAGTATAATGATATTTCCTTTGAGAGAAAGTGTATTTGCCATTCCTTGATCTAGTGTGTCGCCATCTGGAGTCATATAGATCACTTCGTCATACTCACGCTCAGATTTTAGCTTTGTAATACATCGATCTATGGGAGCGATTTGCATAACCATACCAGCACCACCACCAAACTGGTAGTCGTCTACCTGTTTATACGTAGTATCTGTATAATCTCTAAGATTGTGAAACTTCACATCTACCAGTCCTTTTGAGATAGATCGTTGCATTATAGATGCTTCAAAAGGGCTTTTTAATAAATCGGGAACTACGGTAATGATGTCTATTCTCATCGTATCAAAATAAATAAGACTAAGCTTATGATTGTGCGCTCCAAAAGTAGTGCAAATCTGGATCTTTTGTAAAGCCTAGATGTTCATATAACTTCTGAGCAGGATTTGTGGTTTCTGTTTGTAAGACCAATCCTTTTTGGTTAGTATCACGACAACGTTCTTTGGCTTTATTAATAAGTGCTGTTCCTGCGCCGCTACCACGATAATCTGGATCTATAAACAAATCATTTAGCAACAACATTTTTTCCATAGAAACCGAAGAGAAAATGGGATACAATTGTGTAAACCCTATTGCTTTTTGGCTATCATCTTTCGAGAAGGCAATATATATGATGCTTTCCTCACGTTCTAGTCTGTTTTTAAGAAATGTGTGAGCAGCTTCTATATCTGACGTTTGTCTATAAAATAATCTATAACCGTCAAAAAGAGGTACTATATGATCAATATCTGCGAGTGTGGCTTTACGTAATTCCATAAAAAAAAGTGTGTACTACAAACGTACACACTTTTGTGAGTTATTAAAGAAGTATTGCTATTGATTTTTTCCTGCTTTTAAAACTTTATTACGTTCGTCTTGTAGCTGTCTTCCTAGTTTTTGTTCTTTTTCAAGAGCTTTACGTCTATAATCTTCAAACTCAGATTCTGTCTCATTGAGTTTGTATTGGGCTTGTTTTGTAAGTGTGTTACTATTTTTAAACTTATAGATAAATAATAACAGACCTAGAAGAAGAACACCTATTATACTCCACATCGTGGTTTGGTATGTCCCTTTTTTCATTTGAGACCCAAAAAGATTAATGCTATCTTTTTCTAGGTTTGTAGCGTCTAAATTTTGTTGTGTAGTTTCTAGATCTGTACTTACTTTAAGCGCAGCGGCTTCTTGCTCGTTTATTTTATTTTCGAGTGTTTTTATTTCTTCTTGTAATCCTGTGATTCGCTTTTTAGTATTTGCTTGTAAGCGATTCATTTTTGTTTTTTCAATTACTTTAAATTGCTTGTAATTGTTAGCCCCTTCTATAGTTTCTGTAAACTGCTGGTCTATAGTTTTAGATCCTTGCTGGACAGCTGCCTCTTGTGCTGTAGCTACTGTTATTGTAAAAATAGAAAGTATATAAAACGATCGTTGTATTAATTTCATAAGTTGGATTTTATTAAGCTTAGATCGAAGATAGGGATTTAATGTTTTTTGTTTTTACAAAAATACGTGCTAGAGTAGATTTTAGATCATTAGTATAGTGAAGAATTTAGTGCTTTTATTGTAAATATCTTTTAGTGATGTGTTTATGAAGGTGATTTAAGGTAGTTGTATGAGGTTTTTTATATGTGGTATCTTATGTAAGTATAATAATGATTTATTACAGCTATGACTATATTATTTATAAATGATTACTAATACTTAAATTATTTTAACTACTCTATTTGAGATGGTTATGCAGAATAAAATTGCTATACACAATAGTTAGCGTCCATTGCCTCAAAAACAAACTTTAGATGTACATATCAAAATTAGAAATAAAGAATTACAAAAACTTTACAGACTTTGATGTGAATTTTCTTCGTGTCATAATAGTAAATTTAAGTTTTTTTTGAGAACTTAACTTACTGTCCTAATTTAGGGGAAATGATCAGTTTGTAAGAAACCTAGGAATATATATCCTAGCGAACTAAAAAGAGAGTTTAAAAAACTATATACGATACTTTTAACCTATGAAAACGATCCCTATGAGCGTAGAGCGTTTTTGTATTTAGATCTTCTGTCCTAGTTAGAAAGTAAGATAGAATACAGACCTGTCGCCGAAGGGATAAAGGAAAAAGCTAAGAAATTATTCAGATAATTCTGTATAATACTTTTATAAAGTAGCGTTACCTTCGCGGCAATGGATAAGAATTTAAAGCACATTCTAGAGATCAATCTTGCGATGGTACTTATAAGTACGTCTGGTGTTCTGGGGAAATATATAGATTTACCACCTGCAGTTACTATTGGGATACGTGCTTTTGGAGCAATGTTATTGCTTGCAGTATTTGTTAAATGGAAAAGATTATCATTTAAGCTCAAGCGAGAAGATATATTTATTATTCTACTTTCTGGAATCTTAATGGGGGGTCATTGGATTACTTATTTCTACTCGTTACAGCTATCAAATGTTGCTATAGGGATGTTATCATTATTTACATATCCAGTGATGACAAGTTTGTTAGAACCTATATTTTTTAAAACCAAATTTTCTAAAACACATCTCTTTTTAGGACTCTTAGTTCTTGTAGGAATTTATTTTTTAGCGCCAGAATTTTCTCTGGAGAATAATAATTTTATAGCCATTTTAGTAGGTTTATTGTCTGCATTGTGTTTTGCTATTCGTAATCTTCTTGTAAAGTCTAAAATAAAAACATACAATGGTTCGGTAGTAATGTGGTATCAAGTGCTCGTTGTTTCTATAGTACTTATCCCTGCATATTTCTTATTTGAATATGATTTTGATAATGTCATAGTTCAATTGCCTTATATAGGGATACTAGCACTAGTAACGACAGCAGTAGGACATACATTATTCTTATTTAGTCTTAAACATTTTTCGGTAACTACGGCTAGTTTAATGAGTAGTATGCAACCTATTTATGGTATTATTTTAGGAATCATTTTCTTGAGCGAAATTCCAGGATGGAAAACGATTGTCGGTGGAGCATTAATTTTAGTAAGTGTCGTTGTAGAAAGTTTGAGAGCAGGAGGGAAGCAAATAAAAAAGGAATAATTTTTTTATTGATTATTCCTTTTTTTAATTGAGTAGTATATGTGTTACGCTTTCGCGAAAGCGTATCTAAAAAAGTTTGCACCTAATTATTCTAAAAGTTCCAGTGCTCTATCAATTCCACTATCTGTGTCATTTTCAAAATCTGAACTGCTAAAGAAAGGAACTACATTCTCTAGATCAGGCCCTATACCGATTCCCTCAAAGTTTATTCCGTTAGGATCTGTGTAAATTTGGTTTGAAAGGTTTATGTATGTCCCGTTAGGTAGCTTATGTGTAAGAATATCTGAGAAAGCACCATTAGTGTTTTGACCAACGATAGTTACGTGAGGTAAAGTGTTCATAGCAAGTGTGAAAATTTCTGAAGCGCTTGCTGTAAATGGTCCAGTAAGTAGTACGATGTCTCCAGTAAAAGTTCCATTTGTATCTGGAGAAACGCTAATAACTGCTTCATCTCCAAAACCATCTCCCATTCTAGAAACTTTTGTAAATACAGTCCGTTCTTGATCAAAAAAACGTGACGCAATGGATAGTGCCACACCATCAAAGCCTCCACCGTTAAAACGTATATCCATAACAATTTTATCTACTCCAAATTGATCTATTGCCTGAAACACTTCTTCCATTGCTGTATCAACGGCATCAATTTCTGTAGTCAGATCACTGCTGTAACCAGCCATAGAATAGATATTTATATATCCTATATCTTCAGTTAAGAGGCCATAAAAGATATTACCTCCTGCATCAGATCCAAGACCTACATTTGCATCTAAGTAGTTTGTAATTATGGTTTGTTGCTTTGCTTCAAATAAAGTATTAATCTCATTAAAATCTGTAACTTGATCTGAAGGATCTAGAAATTCATTTAATCTATTAATAAGATCGTCTAGTGAAGAAGAAATGTCAACAGTATCATTAAATATGCTTACGTGTCCATCATTTAAAGGTTCTACAGCTGCAGCAATGAGTTCATATAGATTATCTTCTGTTGCTTGATTTTCTGCGTCTTCATAAATAGACCAATCTATGTTTCTATGTTCAAATGAACTGTAGTATTCATTAAAAATAGTCCAGAAGTGGCGATAGTTAGTAGCTGGATCTGTAGATGAAATAAGATTTACTGTGGCGCATTCTTGCTCTTCACTTGTAAGTAAATTGAAAGAGATTTCTCCAGTAACAAGTGGAGAAGAAAGTGTAAGTTCTGTCTCTGAAATTTGATTGATGCTTAGATTTGCAAAATTAGTAAGGTCTAGGTCTTGTACAATTTGAACACAACCTAAACTGGTACTTCCAAACTGGTTAATTGTGCCGTCTTCTCTAATCTCCAGTACATATCCAGAAGTAGGAGATTTCCAGAACCTGCTTGTAGCTGGAGATTCTTCAGGCTCAGAAATATCATCGTCATTTTGACAACTTATAAGAGGTAAAGAGAGGAGTATGATTAGTATACTCCATAGTAGTTTTTTGTTTGTTTGTTTTAAATGTATCATATGTTAATTTTGTTTTTTTGTTTGATGATCAAAACTAACGTATGTCAATAGTCTCAAGGTACTGATACCTTCATAGTGGAGAAATTAGAGCTTATTTGTGTGATTTTTTATAGGCATTAGGTGTCATACCTGTACCTTTTTTAAAAGCAGTGTAAAAAGCTGTTTTTGAAGTAAAGCCAGATTCTAGTCCTAAGGCTAAAAGGCTATAATTGTCAAATTTAGTATCTATAATTAATTTCTTGACAGATTCAACTCGATAATCATTTATGTAGGTGGCAAAGTTTTCACCTGTAATTGCATTAATAAATTGGGATACGTATCCTGGACTTATTCCTAAAATACTAGCAACTTTATCTCTACTTAACGTAGGGTCTCTATAAAGTTGTTCTTCTTTACATAATTTTTCTAGTTTTAAATAATATGGATTATCAGAAGTAAATACTTCTTTCTTAAGCGAGTTAGGTATCGTAAGTTCGGCAGGATTATTTGTATCTGTTGTTATAAATGTTCGTTGATTATCTAGTAATCTGGCTACTTCTTTTTTATCTCGATACAGTTTATTCTTTATGATCCCGAGATACGCCACCCAGTGTATAATAATTGTACTGGTAAGTCCCAATCCTTTTAGGTATACCCAATTATCAAACTCAGCAAAGGTAAAGGAGGTGAGAATAATTACAATCCATATAATAAGTAAGAAGTAAATGATAGTAACTAGGTAATTAAGCCATTTTCTATCTTCAATATGGGGTGTAGTTTTTATATAAAAGTATGAAATAGGGAATATGGTGAGTATAAAAATTATAATAAGTAACGTTTCAATCCAAAATGCAATAGTAAACCATTGTAGTTGTTGACTGCTTAGTTTATAGAAATGAAATAGAATGTCAAAATCAAAAATCAAGGATAACGCACCGCTATAAATGAAGGGAATATATAAAAGAAATAATTTTTTAGAATTCTTTAATGGATATTCTACTCGATGTAGAATAAAAAGAAATACAAATGTGGGCAATAGAAAAGCCCACTCAATATCATCTATTATCTTTAAGAATGGAATATGTGCAAAAACTCCTGTCTCATCTAATATCACATTGAGGAGCAATAAAGATAAAGTGATAATAAAATATGCCAGAAATTTATTTCCAGCAGCATTAAGTTTTTTAGATAACAAGATGTATCCTCCTAGAAGAAAACCTTCAAGTACACTTAAGGTTAATAGTATGATAAAAAGTAGCAATACAGTTAGATTTGATCGTTATGTAAAGAGACCTTGGTAAGGGGATAAAGTTTAATCCTCACAAGCTACCCATACAGCATCTCCTTCAGGTACGTCAGCTATAAAAGTCATTTCTTCCTTTTTTACAGGGTGGGTGAGTGCAAGCTTTCGCGAAAGCAAACTAATACTCCCATCTTTATTACTTTTAGCATATCCATATTTAAGATCTCCTTTTATTGGAGAGCCTATGGCAGCTAGTTGAGATCTAATCTGATGATGTCTCCCAGTATGAAGATCAATCTCGAGTAAGTAAAAAGTATTGAGCTTTTTGATAACTCTAAATTCTAAAATTGCTTTTTTACTATCAGGAACTTCTTTTTTATGCGCATAACTTTTATTTTGCTTTGTATTGCGCTTTAAATAATGTGTTAATATGCCACTAGTTTCTGGGGGAGCATTTTTAACAAACGCCCAATATGTTTTTTGTGTTTTTCGTTCGGCAAATGATTTATTGAGGCGTGTTAGTGCTTTGCTGGTACGGGCAAAAATCACGATTCCAGAAGTGGGCCTGTCTAATCTATGTACAACACCTAAATAGACAGCGCCAGGTTTATTATATTTTTTTGCAATGTATTTTTTTACTATTTCACTTAGCGGAATATCTCCTGTTTTATCTCCTTGTACAATATCACCACTACGTTTATTTACCACAATAATATGGTTGTCTTCATATATAACGATAAGATTTTGTGGAGTAGACTGCACTTTGAGTATAAAACTTAATACTGCTCTTTATCACTTGGGAAATCTTGTGACTTTACATCTGTACTATATTGCTTAAACGCATTAGTCATTTCTGTGTGCATATCAAGATAACGACGTAAAAAACGAGGATTAAACTCGTGCGTCATTCCGAGCATATCGTGAGTGACTAGTACTTGTCCATCTACACCAGAACCAGCACCTATTCCTATGACCGGAATGGTAAGACTCTCTGCAACTTCTTGAGCAAGTCTGGCAGGTACTTTTTCTAAAACAAGAGCAAAACACCCAGCTTTTTCAAGCATAAGCGCGTCTTTTTTGAGCTTTTCTGCTTCCTCTTCTTCTTTTGCACGCACAGTATAGGTTCCAAATTTATAGATACTTTGGGGTGTTAATCCTAAGTGTCCCATTACTGGAATACCAGCATTAAGGATACGTTTTATACTTTCTTTTACTTCACGACCACCTTCTAGTTTGATAGAGTGTCCACCAGATTCTTTCATAATGCGTATAGCAGATCTCAAAGCTTCTTTAGGGTCACTTTGATAGCTTCCAAAAGGTAAGTCTACTACAACAAGAGATCTTTTTATAGCTCGTATGACAGAAGAAGCGTGATATATCATTTGATCTAATGTGATAGGTAATGTAGTTTCGTGACCAGCCATTACATTAGAAGCACTATCACCCACAAGTATTACATCTATACCTGCACTATCTATAATGCCTGCCATTGTATAATCATATGCAGTGAGCATAGATATTTTTTCTCCACGAGATTTCATCTCGGTAAGTGATTTTACAGTAATGCGTTTATACTCTTTTTTGGCTGTAGACATTTGGTTGTTTTTTATGGTGTAAAAATACTAAATTTAGTTACCTTTATTAAAGACCATTATATGAAGCTTGTATATCTTTTTATTGTGATGTTTGTCACTTTTATTTTGTTTGCTTTTGTCAAATCGAATAATGATATACAATCCCAACATAAACAACAGTCTAGCGAGAATGAAATTAAAGAAGTTATAGATACTTTTTTTGAAGGTTTTCACGCTCAAGATTCTCTATTAATAAAAGAAGTAGTGCACTTAGACGTGATAATGCAATCTATAGGTAAAAGTAAATCTGGAAGTGTAGCATTAAATAAACAAGATTTTAATGGTTTTCTAGCATCCATTTGCAATATACCCGACAATATTACTTTTGAAGAACGTATACATAGTTATGAAATTAAAATGGATGGAAAAATGGCAAATGTCTGGACACCATACTCATTTTTTATTAATGATAATCTTAGTCATTGTGGCACAAATAGCTTTCAACTTTTTAAACAAAATGATGTCTGGAAAATCTTTTATATCGTAGATACTAGAGATCGAGAAGGGTGTAGTGAGAAAAGAGGCTGAAATCAATTAGAAATTAGTATACATACACCGTTCTTTCTGTGATGATTTTTATGTATTAAGATGATATATTTTATTATAATTATAAAGAGGTTATATTTCTCCCCAATATCATTACACCCACTGCAACACCATTATTTAAAGCGTGTAAAAAGATAGACCATATAAGGTGCTTGTTTTTAATTTTAATAATTCCCATCATAAACCCAGATAGTATTCTAGGAATGATTAGTGATATTAAGGCAACATTTACAATAAAAGTATCGATGTAATTATTTATGTGTATTAAGCCAAATAATAACGAACTTACAATAAGAAATACGATATAATAGTTATCCAAAAATGAACGAATTTTTATTGTTTTTTCTATCGGAATAAGCTGTTTTGCAATATAATAGAGTGTGAATAATAACACTGATACAAATCCGATTTTAATGATCCAGTTAACATCAGTTGGAATAAATGTATTAAGATAAAATATACTCCAAGAGCACAAGAATAATAGTATATCATTATGAGAAGGTTTGACGATAGTTCTAAACATCATCTCTTCAATAATAGGTGCAACAAGTACGGCAAGAATAAATAATTGTAGTGGTTTTTCTTTCAGTAACTCTTGTAAAAAACCTTGTTCATATTCTTGTTCAAATAAGGTAGGGTAGTATATTTTAGCAACACTTAAAAGAACAAAAAATGTGATGTATAGCCCCCAAAGAATAAAATAATGTTTTAGAAGCTGGTTGGTTTTAGTAGATTGTGTCAATGATATATTTTTACTATTAGTAAGTTTGGCTTACGTTTTTGTTACATCTAAAGACAAATAATTTATGGTTGATTTTTATTTTTTTACGCTTTCGCGAAAGCGTAAACTGTCACATAACACTATTTGATTAATTACAAGATAGTTATATGAAGATTTATTTTATCTTTTTAAAGTAAAATGACCATTAACAGTTCTTTGTGTTCCATTTTCATCTAGTTCTGTAAACTCTACTCTAAACCAGTATGCACTTGAGGGCATAGGTTGTCCATTAAAGGAGCCATCCCATCCAGGTCCAAGTGGACTTAGCTGTTTTAAGAGTTTTCCATAACGATCAAAAATAAAGATTTTTGCATCTAAATTAGGAGTCTCATCGATGTTTATGATATTCCAAGTATCGTGAAAACCATCTTGATTAGGAGTGAAAAATCGTGGGTAATCTATAATTCTTATTTCTTGTTGCGTAGTAGTACACTCTCCATTTGCTAATCTGCCAAATACTGTATGATCGCCAGGTCGTACATTTATAAAAGTAGTACTTAGTTGGAAAGGACCATCATCTATAGCAAACTCATATATAGAATCTGGATTTGCACTGCTGGTTACTGTGATCTCTACAGTGTAAAGACCATTATTATTAAAAGATCCTTCTACGACAGTAGCTTCAAAAATAGGAGCGCTTTGAGCAGCAAATGTAGCAGATCCACTATAAGAACACTCTGTGCCATCTTGATAAGTAGCAGTAATATTTACTTGGTAAGTAGCTGGCTCATCAATAATAACAGTAGCTATATTAGAAATAATTTCATCATCTGGATTTTGGTTCTCTTGGGTTACATCTCTTTTTGTCCATTGGTAACTATAAAGTGCTCCTATTTCTGGGTTTTCTATAGAGCCATCTAATTCAAAAGAACTAAGAATAATACCTGTAATTTCGTCTACACAAATTTCTCCAACTTCATTAGAAAGATCTATATATGGTAAGGGTTGGACAAAGATTTCAAAACTTATAATATCTAGACTCTCACAATTAAGATCTGTGCTAATATCTGTTGCGCGAGCATATATTGTTTGTGGGTTTGAGGTGTTACTAAATTCTGTAGGGTTTTCAATAGCATTATCTGCCGCAAGAGCATCACTTTCGTTTGTATAATAATCTACAATTACATCTGCTATCCCCCCTGAAATAATAGGTGTTTGCTCTGTGAGATTGAAGATGTTTATATCTTGTATGGGTTCTATGTTAATACCTAAATTTTCTGCACAAATCACTAATGTCTCTGGAGAGAAAATAGTAGGCCTTGATGGGACATTAAAAATTACTTCTCTAAAGTTTAAACATCCAGTGGTGTTATTTTCAATACGTGCAAATAGATTTTCACCTTCAAAAACCATATATGGGGTAGTAAGTATAGATAGGTTGTCTATTGCTTCCTGTTCACTCGGGTGCCAAGTAATAGTATAAATTAAAGGATCAATACTATTAAAAAATAAAGTATCTGATAGAAATAGAAGATCTAATGATGTAATGCCATCCATTAGATCACCGATATCATCACATAAAGCATATGGTTCTTCAATGATAGGAATATCATCTGTATTTATTGTAATTGTAAAACTCTGTTCGAAGGGACAAATTTCTTGTTCTCCTTCATTTTCGTCATATACATATATCGTTGTAGACTCGGTTATAGGTATTGTCCAGTCAATTAAAGTGGTAGTAGGTTCAGATTGAGGAGCTGTATAATATTGTGGGTCATTTAAAAAATTCCCTAAAAGAGTAGAAGGATTTTGTAAAGTAAAAGTTTCACAAGCTTGGATATCATCTATAGGATCAATCTGAGGATTATTTATTAAAGTTATAGTAATATTTACTGATGTTTCAGCACAATCACCTATCTGCTCATAATTGTATATCAAGGATGGATTAGAAATAGGATCTGTTAGAGGATCAAAAATATTAGTTCCGCTATCTAGAGGTGGTATCCAATTACCGTCGTCAGGAGGATTACCATTAATTCTTTCCAATAAATCTACAGGACCCCCATCTATACAGATCTCTGTCTCTGTATCTTCTGGTGTAACCGCAAAACCCGAATAATATCCTGCAAATCCAGCAGATTGATTATCAGTACCATATAAACCCACAGCTAATGGGCCATTAGAAATTATTTGAGCATTCCCACTTATGTTAGGAACAAAATAAGTTTCCCAGTCTATTGTACCAGGGTTTTGAAGCGCAGTAGTGGGATCTAGTTCAATCCCATTTATAGAAACAGTACTTCCAGTACCAGAGGTTACTAGAATGTTACCTTGATAATTTTCAGGATTATTTGGGAAAATCTCATTTACAGATGGAATTAGATCTACAGTTTGTTGAAAAAAACAATTTAAAGGAGGAATAAAATTCATACCAGATGTAGCATCTGGAACAGAAGTGTTAGTATTAGCTCCGGAATTACCACCTATGAATTGGTATACATATAATGTTTTTGTCTCATCATTTGTAGAGATATACATATTT
>CALKZS010000170.1 GCA_938002835.1 uncultured Dokdonia sp.
CACCCCTAAACCTCTCACAGAACCGTACGTGATAGTCTCCCATCATACGGCTCTTCAAGACCGAAGCACCTACATATCCCTCGATGCTTCGCTGGCTTAACCAAATCATCCTCCGTAGAGTTGTAAGAATTAAACCATTATCGGTCTTGCTAACCCCTTCGCTACGTCTAATTTTCAAAAGACATCTCTTAGATACGAATCGCTACTACGAGTTAGTTCGCCACTCCTTTTGTGTATTGGTACTCTTTGGCTTGCCCTTCGGGATTATGCCGTTCTTCCTTAGCAACACAATAGAAGTTTCTCCTGTTCCATAACTGAGCTGTAAGTAAAACTCCTGCCCTCTATATGCCGATTGCCACTTGACCAGTAAATAGGTTACTCCCGTCAAATTCTATCTCGTCAGACCGCCCATCAATCGATTTTGACAATACTAAAGTTGTTTACGACACTTCTACAAGGGTTCAATCTTCTCTTTCAGCTTCTTTACTCCCACCATAGCAGACTACTCACAATACAAAAGCGGTAGTGCCTTTAACCTTATCGCTCAAGACCAACCCGTGAAAGGTAAGCCCCATAAGGCAGTTTGATAGGTCTACCAGTCAGTCCCTATCGAAAGACTACATCTTTAAATTTCTAAAAATTGGCGGTTAGAAATTTGATGTCCTTTCATCTCAATTACAGTTATGTTACTTGATTTATCAATGAACTTATCATATCTTGTATCCCCAAGTAACGCAGGACACACAATCGATTTAGCAACAAACCCCCTGTTTTTATAAATGTTTGTCACACGTTACAATGTCTTAAACTTAAAGCCTTCCTTCAAAAAATAATCAATTGCTCGTGGTAAGGCATATTGTATATTTTTAAATGCTTTTAGGCTATCGTGTAAGACAATAATATCTCCATTTTTTGTTTTGTGAGTGATATTTTTTAGACATTGCTCTGGAGTCACTCGAGCATCCCAATCATATCCTATCACACGATACATTATAATGTCATACCCTCGTTTTCTAAGGATACTAGCTTGTTCTTTTTTTATACGTCCATATGGAGGTCTAAAGAGTTTGGATGCAAGCTCATTATGTGAAGTGTCTATGTACTTTGCAATTTCTAATTGAGCCAGATGCGTATTTTCGATATATTCTTTTGTAGAAGTATGATTTCCCTGAAGATGATTATAAGTATGATTTCCTATAGCGTGACCATCTACAATGATTCGTTTAAAAACGGCAGGATATTTATGTATGTTCTCCCCAATACAAAAAAAAGTAGCAGGAATGGGTTGGGTATGCTTTCGCGAAAGCGTATCTAAAACAAAATCGGTTACTTCAGGGATAGGGCCATCGTCAAAAGTGAGATAGACTGTTTTTGTGCCAGATGCTTTTTTATCCCAGACATACCAAGATGGATAAAACCATTTTAGTACTGTAGGAACTCTATAAAGCCATTGCGATATCATATCTGGTGAGAATGTTTTATAGAGTTAATGCCACACAATTTATAATCGTGTGGCTATATGGGTTATTATGGAGCTTGTATGGTGTCTTGAATAATAGAATCTGCAGGTATAGAAATGCCTTCTGCGGGTATTGTTTCTAGAAAATCAGGATCCGACAGATACTCCTCTTCCTCATCATCATTTCCTATGAGGTATGGGAAGGTTTTTAGGTAGTTGTCAAATACCTGAGCCTCTTTTTCAAAAGACTCACGATCGTCATTTATAATAAGAAGATCTACAAGGCTTCTATACTTCTCTATATTGCTATAAACCTCTTCCCAGTATTCTTCTTGAGCCTCTGCATTAAGTGTGCTAAAATAGGTGAGTTGTTCTTGATATTTTTTGGCAAGTTGTTGCCAGATGTATCTTGCTTGTTGTGTTTCTCCTATTTCATAATAGCCAGTAATGTATGGTTCTACAAGTGTGTAAAATTCAAAAATATCTACAGGCATTTTTTCCATAGCGAGATCCATTATTTCTTTTGCTTTTTCTGGCTCGTTTTGTTCTAAAAGTGCTTCTACAAGTCTTGCCATATTACCTCGATAAGTGATTGCATTAGTACGTGTCTCACGATCGTGATATATATCAGGATTACCACTATTACCCCAAGACCAGTTTTTAACAATATTGTACATCTTATCTGCATCTATACGTCCCATATCGTATGGATTACGAGGATCTATAGGAGTATGAATAGGGACAAGTTTAAAAGTAACACCGTCTAGTTGTAGGTATTCTTTCATCCAGAGGTAATCATCATCGCCAAAACTTCCTCCAGTAAAATAAATAGGTCGTTCCCAGTTGTTACTAGCAATGATGTCCATCATTAATAATCTGTTCTTATAAAGAACATCACCATTAAGTTCGATATCTATATATGGTACAACCTCATTTGCATCTTTAATAGTAACAATCTTATTTTTAAGAACTGATTCTTTACTTACAGGAATACGAATATTTTTACTCGGGAAGGTGTTTATATATTGCTCATTTTGTAATTGAACTTTTGTGCGAGGATCATCACTAGCAATCCAGTTCATCCATTGGCTTATGGGCATTACAGTATCTGTCACAACAGGTTTGTAAAACAAAGCTTCTCTATTACTAGCACTATATTTATCGTGTGTTAATGTGCTAGGTACAGGGTCACTTTTATAGGCTTTGCGTTTCATCTGGTCATAGTACCAATCTGTATTAATAAGACTCGTATTTACCACGCGTACATCTGTACGATAGCCTTCTATTTCTTGAGCATACCATAAAGCAAAAGTGTCATTGTCGCCTATGGTAAATAAGATAGCGTTTTCATCTACAGAGTCTAAATATTTTTTTGCCATTGCTAAAGCAGTCTTTCTTCCAGAACGATCGTGATCATCCCAGTTTTGAGAAGCTAGTAAAATAGGAGCAGCAAGCAAACATACAACTGTTATAAGTGGCATTGCTATTTTAGGTTTTATAAAATCTTTTACAATATCAAAAAGTGCATAGACTCCAAAACCTATCCACATTGCAAATACATAAAAAGAGCCTACAAGAGCATAATCACGCTCACGAGGTTCAAAGGCTCGTTCATTTAAATATACTTTCAAAGCAAGACCCGTAAATAAGAAAAATACGAGTAGTACAATAAAGCGTTTCCAATCTTTATTTGCGTGAAAGAGAAGTCCTAATAATCCTAATAAAAGAGGCAAGAAGAAATAGGTATTGCGTGCTTTATTATTCAAAACATCAGATGGTAAGTTGTCTTGCGAGTTTAAAAATAAACTATCAATAAAGGGTATTCCAGAAATCCAGTTGCCATCAAAATCGGTACCTTTTCCTTGTATGTCGTTTTGGCGTCCTACAAAGTTCCACATAAAGTAGCGCCAGTACATATACCCAAACTGGAAGTGAAACATATAACGCATATTATCTCCAAAAGAAGGTTTTTCTACTTCTAGATACCTGCCTATTTCACTTTTTAAGAATGAGTTGTATCCCTCATAATTTACTTTTCCTTCTCTATAGTCTAATCTAAATTGAGTGACAATTTCTTGTAGATATTGACGCTCTTCTTCAGGCATATCTGGGTCGTATTTAATACTAAAATTTAGAGGCCCAGTGTATTGCATATAATTTACATTATTCTCAATACTCCACATCCTAGGTAAAATTGCATTGTGCTTGCTGTCTAGATTTTGAGCTGCTTTTTGCCACTCATTGACCACAACATATTTGCCTAGTTTTTCATCTTTTTCGTACAGCTTTGGTTTGTCTATATAGGGTTCGTCAGCATCAAGACCAGAGTAGTCAGATGTAAATTGAGGGCCGTAAAATAATTTTGTCTCAGGATATTGCTCACGGTTATAATAGGCAAGTAATGATCGTGCGTTTGATGGATTATTTTCATTAATGGTAGTTCCTGCATTTGCACGTATAGGAAGCATCATCCAGCTAGAAAAACCTATAAAAACATATAATGTACATAATAACATTGTATGTAAAAGGGGAGAATTACGCTTTCGCGAAAGCGAGAACCCAAAAACAAATAAACCAATAAGGATCAATGCCGCGATTATTGTCCCACTATTAAAAGGAAGACCTATAGTGTTTACAAAGAAAACTTCTAAGTGTCCAAAAATAGAAAGGGTATACGGTAGTAATAATTTAAAAATAAACATTAGTACTGCAACAACAATAACGAGCGCTACTGCAAAGTTTTTGATAGTTACTTTTTCTGTGTTTTTAAAGAAATATAAAAGACCTATTGCAGGTATAGTAAGAAGCCCCATAAAGTGAATTCCAAAAGATTGCCCTACAATAAAAGCAATGAGAATTAACCATCTATTACCTCTAGGAAGTAGCATATCACGCTCCCATAATAGTCCCAAATAAAATAAAAGAGACATTATGAAAGCAGCAGGGGCATATACTTCTGCCTCTACAGCATTAAACCAAAAACTATCTGTAAAAGCAAAGGCTAGAGATCCTATTGCAGCACTTGCAAGAATTGTATATTGTTTTGTTACGGTAACTACTTCTTTGTTTATGGTAAGAACGCGTTGCATTAATATGGTGAGCGACCAGAACATAAAAAGTATTGTAAATGCACTTGAGAGGCAAGACAAATAATTTACCGCAAGAGCTATATAAGTTGCATCTGGAGCAAAAATAGAAACAAAAGCTCCTAGTATTTGATACAATGGAGCTCCAGGTGGGTGTCCTATTTCAAGCTTAGAAGAAGTAGAGATGTACTCTCCAGCATCCCAGAAACTAGCTGTAGGCTCTACAGTAAGTGTGTATGTAATGAGCGCGATAGCAAAGACCGCCCAGCCAAATATTTTATTATACTTCGAAAAATTGAAGTCAGTCATAGTTTATATTTTGTAAAGCAACGAAGTTAAGCAATACCCTTGATTTGTGGTAACGTGATTTATGTATTTATTATTTGAATTTATAGTAACTTTTTTTAATGATAAATCTTAAGTAGAAGTGTTTAATATGAATGAGTTAAAAATGATTTAAAAGCTTAGAAGAAGGTTTAAGATGAATTTGAACTTATAAAAAAGATAATTTTTTTTAAAAAAAGTTTGTTGGTATAAAAGTTTGCTTTAAATTTGCACCCGCATTACACAAGGATGGCCTATGGTGTAACTGGCAACACGTCGGTTTTTGGTACCGAAGAGTCTAGGTTCGAGCCCTAGTGGGCCAACACAAAACCCCGATCTTAATTTAAGATCGGGGTTTTTTATGAGTTTTGTAGAGGGCGTAATTTAAACCTTGTCTGGGATAATAATAATTTATAGCTAAATTCTAAAAAAAATATGACTTGCTGTTATGTTTTTAAATTCCATCCACGCAGTATTTGATGCAAAAGCTATAGCAGTTACAGTTGTAATTCTAGTAGTTGAGTTTTTAATCTTTTCAAGGACTAAGAACCAATTCAGATAGTTATGCAAGTATTTAGTAGTAGTCTCATTAAAACTCTTTTTGCATCCATTACATAAATAGCGTTGTACTTCTTTGAGTTTATCATTGGCACGAATACAAGTGCTATGACAATGAGGGCAAGTAACAACTTTATCTTCTCTAGGTGCTATTAAAGATGAAGACTCAGTAGAGATAGCTAGTAAACTAGAAACTATTTCCTGCTGAGTGGAAACATCTGAATTCATAAAAAAACCTTAAAATCATCGAGTATCATATCTCTTTAAGTCTAAAACAAAGATGATAGATACCTAAATTAACGTGAGTTCGATATAAGAAAAAAAGATAATTATTTGATTATTAGGTGTTTTATGTCTTTGTTACTTGTTATTTACTGGTGTTACGCAATCAGAGAAGTGTTTTTTCTCATTTTAACAAAAAACTGTTGATAAGTCCCTTTTTCTTAAAAAAAATAGCTTTTTTAATCGTTTTAGCCATTAAATATGTCAACTGTTATCTAATCGATTAATAAATCTAAGTAGACATTTATTTCTAAATTTTTAGTAATCAGCAGTTT
>CALKZS010000171.1 GCA_938002835.1 uncultured Dokdonia sp.
ATATGAGAGCCCGAAACAAGTCTAATAACTTCTTCTTCTGATAGTAAAGATTCATTATAATATACTTCTGTAATATCATAACCTCCTGCTAAAGCAAGTTCAATCTCTCGTATGCCTTCTATAATAAAGCCTCCTTCTTTCTTACGAACTCTAGATTTTTCTTGAAGTTGTAATAGCCTTTTTATGGTTGGGTTTTGTAAACTAGATATGTGTCTTGACATAATGCAAAAATAGGTTTTTACAATTAGTAATAACTAAAATTTGTTGCTTTACAAAATGTAAAGTATATTTGACATTAAAATAAGTTAATTTTCCATATAGTAAAGTTAACTTTAATTATCAATCTTAAATCAAAATGTTATGAGTATTAAATCTTTTCTTAGCCGTGATCTTAAAAGAACTGAAAAAATAAATAAACTTCAATTGCCTAATAAGTTTAAAACAATTGGTTGGACTCTTTTTATAATTTCTTTTGTATCTATATTTATCATAAATATTGTAATCTCTGATGAAATTATTAGAAAACAACTTATGATTACTACAAAGTATGGTATTCTTTTAGGTCTTCTTATTGTCTCACTCTCTAAAGAAAAAATAGAGGATGAATATATAAAAAGTATACGTATGCAATCCTATATGTTTGCTTTTATAATAGGTGTAATACAATCACTTATTTTCCCTTTTATAGACTTTGGAGTAGATAGTTTACTCAATGGAGAAGCTAATTTTGAACCTGCTGGAGATTTTTTTATTCTTTGGGTATTATTATTATGTCAGATTATGTTTTTTAACATACTAAAATGGAAAGCAAATGAATAATACACTTAAAGTAGAACGTGCTATCCTTAATCTTACTCAAGATGACCTTGCAAAATTGATTGGTGTATCAAGACAAACTATAAACTCAATAGAAAAAAATAGATATATTCCTTCTACAGAGCTTGCATTAAAACTATCTGAAGTTTTTAAGAAACCTGTAAATGATTTCTTCTCTTTAGAAAAAGTTAACAAAACGTTATAAGAGCTTTGTATTACTTTTGTCAAACAACTTTTTTAAATTAAAAAATATAAATGAAGTATTTATTTACCATCGCTCTTGCTGCAACACTATTAATGAGTTGTAACAATGAAACAAAAACAGCACCTAAAGCAGAAACTCCTGAACCTGTTGCTGTAGAAGCAGAAACTCCAGCAAAAACATATCCAGCTTCAATAAATGCCATTTTTGATGCTCACGGAAGTGTTAAAAAATGGAATGAAATGAATACACTTAGCTATGCCATTCCAAAAGAAATAGAAGAAGTGCATACTGTAGATCTTAAAACACGTAAAACGCGCATAGAAACTAAAGATTATGTTCTTGGTTTTGACGGAGAAAAAGTATGGTTACAACAAGATACTGTCGCTTTTAATCCTGAGAGAGCTCGTTTTTATCACAACTTAATGTTTTACTTCTATGCAATGCCATTTGTACTTGGTGATGATGGTATAACGTATGAAGAAACAAAAGCTCTAGAAGTAGATGGTGTTACATATCCTGGTACTAAAATCTCTTTTGGAGAAGGTGTAGGGGATGCTCCTGATGATAACTATATATTATATCACCATCCAGAAACTAAACAGATGGCGTGGCTTGCTTACACCGTAACATATAACAGTAAAGAACCAAGTGAGCGTTATAGTTATATAAAATATGCTGAGTGGAATGATGTTAATGGTGTTAAAATGCCTAGCAAACTACAATGGTACAAAGTAGAAGAAGGAGTCCCTACAGAAATGCGTAATGAGATAGAGTTTACAAAAGCAAGTCTAAGTAAAGCTGAACCTGCTGCAACTCTTTTTAGCAAACCTGAAGGTGGAGAATTTGCAGAATAAAAATATTCAGATATGATAATCAAAAAAGCGACATTTATAATGAATATCGCTTTTTTTATACCATAAAACATATTTTTAATATCATTAGATAAGAGTATACATATCATTCACTAATTCATTTGACTAGTTACCTCATTTCTAATATATAAAATAATAAATTTGAAATAGTTTTGAAATGACCAAAATAATATAGATTATGAATAAGTTAATATATCTATTTTCTTTACTTTCAATACTTACTCTTTCTTGTAAAGAAGATATCAAGTCTTATAAAAATGAAGAAGTATCTTCTCAACAAACTGATATTCCAAATAATGAACCCGAAAAGCTAAAGCAATCTTGGGAAGGGATTTATGCATATGCAAGACTTAATGTAGAGACAGGCACATATAGGTACTATCACTTAGTACAAGTAAATACAGATTCTACAGTAATCTATATCGATAAAAATGGTATTGAGCATCCTGCTCAAATTTTAGAAAATAAAAACTCCAGTCTAATTGTTTCCTTAACGTATGATGATACTAAAGAGCTGATAGAGATAGATAATGATAATGAACTAAATGTAAGTGAAAAAATACTGAGTTATGATGAGGAGTATATGCTAGCTGAAAATAATTATGAGAAAATTTATATACCATTAGAAGATATTTTTAAATTTTCTAATGATAATTATGGCTCTGTAAATTCTACAAATGGATTATCAATGAGAGAGGGTCCTTCTCTTAACTCAAAAAAAATAACAACTCTTCCATTTAATTCAAAGGTTTCTATATTCTCATCTACAAAAAAGTATGACCACATTATATTATCTGGAAATGAAAAGGTTGTAGGAGAATGGAAACGTGTTTTATATGAAGGTAAGGAAGGAGAAGAATTTCAAGGATATGTTTTTGATAAGTTTATACGCTATGATATTAACATTTATGACTTACCTATAGATCGTAGTTCTGAAGATCCAGATCGCACTTATGTTGATATTTATAATGAAAAACAATTTTTTGACAATTTAGGGAGTATGACTACACTCAACATTAAAGTCAAAAAATTAGATCTAGTTCAATATATACAGGACAACATAGATACCATAGATATCTTAGATAATTTCAAAGTTCTTAATCACGGCGGTGTACCTGAAGGTATTTATTATATTAATGAAAAGGAAAACAGAATTCTCCTAAAAGATTATTACGATTTAGAGATTAGAAGTGATAAAAAGACAGAAATTACAACATACCCTTTGTTCTTCGCTAGTTTTCAAGGAGTACTCTTAAACAATTTAAAATTTAAATTAGTTACAGATAACCCTTATGCTGAATTAATCGACATTGATCAATCATATGCTCTCTATTTTTACAACATTGATTTTAATAATGACCAAAATATTGGCATTTCAGAATCACAGGAGCATATAAATTTTGTGCATTGTGATTTTAATGGTAATACAGAATTAAGAATCAATTATAAATCTTCTGTAACTATAGATCAATGCAAGTTTTATAACAACAAAAAAGAACGTAACCTATATCTCGAAACTCTAGTAGGAGAAGATCATATTTCTCAATTAGTATTATCTAACTCATATATTGGTCATAATAAGGAATTAAAAAATGTTATTGTTGTAAATAGATTTGAAGAAAACCCTTTATTTGAAATTACGTTAGAAAATAATACATATCAAGAAAATAAAAATCTTGAAGAAATAGTCAAAGAAATACAAGAATGTTGTTAATGGTAAATCCAAAAAAACTTCACTCTTATTAATTTACAAAACGCCATTCTTTATGAATGGCGTTTTTATTTACAATATAATCCATTGATATTGAGTAATTATAAATATTTACCTATCATCTTGATATATCCATAATAATGATTATTATCTCTTGTTAATCTAAGATATTAAACTAGTTTTATGGCTTTAAAAACGTCATAAAAAGTATCATAGATCTTCTATTATGAAATATTATAGTCTCAATAAAAATACAAACGAAGTACGCTTTGATGAAGCCGTGATACGAGGTATCGCTCCTGATAAAGGGCTGTATTTTCCTGAAGAAATTCCGCAATTGCCAGCTTCTTTTTGGAATACTATTGAAGATCTATCTAAAGAAGAAATTGCATTTACTGTAATGAAACCTTTTATAGGCGATGCCATAGATGATGTTTCTCTTAAAGAGATCGTAGCAGATGTACTTTCTTTTGACTTTCCTGTAGTGACTATAGAGGATACTATAGCGACACTAGAACTCTTTCACGGACCTACAATGGCATTTAAAGATGTAGGTGCTCGTTTTATGGCAAGATGTCTTGGTTATTTTTTAGATAAACAAGATCAAAAAGATGAAGTTACGGTACTAGTTGCTACTAGTGGAGATACTGGTGGTGCTGTCGCTAGAGGTTTTTATAAAGTGCCTGGTATCAAAGTAGTGATCCTCTACCCTTCTGGAAAAGTAAGTGACATACAAGAAAAACAACTAACTACCTTAGGTGAAAATATCACTGCTCTTGAAGTAGATGGTAATTTTGATGATTGCCAAGCAATGGTAAAAAAGGCATTCTTAGATACAGATATCACTAACAAACGCCAACTTACCTCTGCAAATAGTATTAATGTTGCGCGATGGTTACCGCAGTCTTTATACTATCTTTTTGCTTATAAAGAGCTTAAAAAACAGGGTAAGGCAGATAATATTGTATTTTCTGTACCTAGCGGAAACTTTGGAAATATATGTGCTGGTATGGTGGCTCATCTTATGGGAATGCCGGTACAACAATTTGTTGCTTCAGTAAATAGTAATACTACGATTCCTCGTTTTATGCAATCAGGAGTTTATAAGCCAGAACCCACTATTCCTACAATAAGTAATGCTATGGATGTAAGTGATCCTAGCAATTTTGTGCGTGTATTACAACTTTTTGAAAACGATCGCAATCTCTTATCTCAAAAATTTTCATCATACTCATATTCTGATGAAGAAACTCGTGTTGCAATGAAAGAAATTCGCGAGCAACACAATTACATTGCAGATCCGCACGGAGCTGTGGGATATTTAGGTCTTAAAGCATATCTTAAAGATGCTCCTAAAGCTTACGGTGTGTTTTTAGAAACAGCCCATCCAGTAAAATTTTTACCTGCTGTTGAGCCTGTGGTTGGAAAAATAACAGAACTTCCAGAACAAATTGCTTCTCTAATGGATAGCGAGAAAGTAGCTATTCCTGCAAGTAATTATGAAGATTTAAAAAAGTATTTAATGAAGTAAAAGTTGTTACTTGCTTATATGAATACCTTCTATAAGTCATTAAATAATATTATCAATGTCTTTGCTACGATGAGCATTAGTTTAGATAATTTGGGAAAAGAAGAGTCCGCTTTCGCGAAAGCATAACACCATATAGCTATTCTATAGTCATAATTGACTTCTCTCAATGAAACGGTAGGTTTACTCAATTACACCTTCATATATCTTATAATTTACTTTTCTTTACCACAATCAAAGTAAATACCTAATAACCGTCTATGTCTTTTAAAAAAAATATATTAAGAGTAGTCTTTATATCTATTTTTCTGGTTTTACATCATAGCAATGCACAAAACCAAGAATCTTTAGTAAGTACTACTATAGATAACGAAAATGCTATTTCTATTAAAAATATTAAGGTAGACACCAAAATTATAGGTGATATAGCACACACCAGTTACACTATTGAAATTTTCAATAATCTAGATAGAGATCTTTCTGGAGAAATACAGTTTCCTCTATCAGATAATCAAGCTATTGTAGGTTATGCGCTAGATATAGAAGGTGAGTTGAGAAAGGCTGTTGGTGTAAATAAAGCAAAGGGAAGAGCTGCATATGAAAACATCGTAAGTCAAAATATAGATCCTGCTTTATTAGAAAAAACAGAAGGAAATAATTTTAAAACAAGGGTCTACCCTATTCCGGCTGGTGGAAGTCGTATTATAGCGCTAGATATTATAGAAAATCTAGTATGGAAAAACGGTGATTTCAATTTTAAATTGCCCGTAAATTTTAAAGAGAAAATAGAAAAAAAGGATATATCTATTGAGCTTATAGGTTTTTCTGATACAATTAAGATAACAAACTATCCATCTTTTAACATAACAAAAGGTAATGAGACTATATCACTTACTTCAACTAAAGCTAGTCAAATAGATATCAAGATTACCCCTATAAAACAGAATTTTGCTTTCGTACAAGAACATCAGGGTGAGTATTTTTACTACTATAGCTCTCAATTACCTGATGCAGCAGATACTCAAGAAAAACCTGAAGTTGTAAACATAATTTGGGATGTTTCTAGATCTAGAAAAGGATTGGTAGAAGAAGAAATTAGGTTTATTAAAGAACTGTCTAAAAGACTCAGAAATGTAGTATTTAACATCACTCACTTTAACACTTCTATCGTAGGTCAAAAAAGTATAAAAGTTCGTTATGGAAATACAAAGAAATTAGAAAAAACCCTATCTACTTTTCAATATGATGCAGCGACACAATATGGTTGTATACAGTCGCTACCTGATGCAGATCTTAATCTTGTTTTTAGTGATGGTTTAGGAAATTATGGTAATGAAAACTTTAGTAAAAGTGACATTCTAACATACACCTTAACTTCTCAAACCAGTTTTAATGCTCCAAAGTTAGTGCAGATTGCAAGAGCTAGTGGAGGGACTTTTATTAACCTTAACAATCTAAGTCTTACAGAAGCTATAGATCAACTTCTAAATGAGTCCATCGTTTTTGCTCAATATAAAGAGGATGGAATACAAGACTGCTATCCTCCTTCTAATACAAGATTAAATAGTAAACGATTTACTTCTGTAGCAAAAGGTGCTAACTATGATAAACTTTCTCTAGTATTTAAAAAAAATACTATAAATACTTCTTTAACTCCATTAAAAATTGGAGACTCCATATTTGATTTCAAAAAGTACTTTGCAATACAGAAAATAAAAGAGCTAAGTATTACTCCTATGGAGAACAAAGAAGAGTTACTTCAATTAGGATTGGAGCATAACTTATTAACAGACTACACATCTCTCATTGTTTTAGAAACCTTAGAAGACTACATCTCTAATGAAATTGTACCTCCTAATGAAGAATGGAAGGAGTTGTATCACGATAATATTAAATTAGCAAAATTAGAAAGAGAGCAAAATGATATTGAGGTACTTTATGAACAAATAGGAGAAATAGGAGACCTTCTAGAATGGATGCATCCTAATGATAGTAAAGACATAGATAAGATTGTAACAACAATAGAAGATAGTTTTGATAAGCAAGATGAGATATTAGGCGATCGATATACAGAAATCGAGAAATACTTAGATTCCTTAAACGTATTAAATCAACCTCCTACTCCTGAGTCTATCGTAGATGAAAACTATTCAGAATCTATTAATGAAGACTATCTTAAAGTAACCACTACAGTTACTCAACAAGGAGAAACCCTATTAGTTACAGGAGTAATAACTGATAATACTGGTTTCCCTTTACCTGGGGTCAATATTGTTTTATTAGGAACAACAACAGGTGCTGTGTCAGATTTTGATGGCATCTTTACTATTAAAGTACCTTTAAATAGTACATTAGAGTATTCATCTATAGGTTATGACAGCACAACCCAGCTGGTAGCAATAGGAACTCACCAACTAAGTATAACGTCATCAGATATATTAGAAGAAGTTGTAGTAGTGGGATATGGGACTTTTAATTCAAAAAAGTATAAGAGTACGGAAGACTTTTTACTCAATTCCCCTAATACAGATGAATATCAAGTATTTAAAACCGAAGAACATATTATTATCAAAAAGAAAGAAAGTAATGTCACTTTAGGTAAAAATCCTTTAGTGCTTATTGATTTTGATGAGGATGATTTTAAAGATCTTGATTACGAATTAGAAGACTATGAAGACCCTGATTTTGAATATGATCCCTATGACAATTTTAATGATATAAACTGGAGCGATGTTTTTTCATTAGAAATTATCCCGCCTTCAGTATCACAAAAAATAGCAGGAGACACTGCTAAAGATGGCATCATCTTTGTCTACACTCAAGATTATGTAGAAGATGAATCTATCAATTTGCCTTTGCACTACAGTAAGTTGGTTCAAAATGAATTATCTAAAAAAGTATGGTCTACCATTCCTTTAGCTTTACAAAAAATAAAGAAATACCCACCACTTAAACGCTACAAAAAATACCTTGAAATCACAGAAAAAGAAGAACAAACCTCTGGTTTTTATATGACAGCTGGTGGTCTATTTACAGATGACGCTATTGGTATTGCTGAAAAAATATGGTCTAATATAGCAGAGATACAGCTAGATAATCACGAGAATATAAGAACACTGGCGTACCTCCTCAGATCTATTGGAAAACACGATGAAGCCATTACTTATTTTGAAAAAATACTAGAGCTCAGACCAGATGAACCTATTGCTCACCGAGATCTTGCCCTTACCTATGCTCTTGGAGGTAAGAAAGACAAAGCTATCATCACTTTAAACGATGCGCTAGGTGGAAATTGGATACCCCACAATAGAGATCCTTTTGATTATACTGAGGTGATGAATACGTTGTATAATGACTATCAAAATCTATCAAAAAATGAATCTTCGCACGCTAACGGTAATCCATTCAAAAAATACGTAGTTACTGGTGATCTCAGAGTTGTATTAACCTGGACATCAAGTAATACAGATATTGACTTACACGTCATCACACCTTCTGGTAATGATTTTTATTATGGCAACTCAAGATCTGATGTCGTACGGTATAATACAGATATAACAGATGGTTACGGCCCAGAAGAAGTTCTTGTAAAAACGGCAGAAAAAGGAAGCTATAATATAATGGTAGATTTTTATGCAGATCGTCAACAAACCATTCACGGTCCAGTAGGATTATCTATAGAAATTTATAAATATTTTGGAACAGATAAAGAAGAGAAAATTCATAAAGTACTTACGTTAACAGAAGAAAAAGATAATATCCTGGGGGCTACCGTTACATTTTAATATACATACTTGAGAGTCCGCTTTCGCGAAAGCGTAACAATCACAAATTATATAGTTTTAATATTTTGAGTCTAGTTTTTAATTAGACTCTTTTTTTAAACCTGCTATACAGCTATTAATATTTTTAGGATTATCTGGAATTATATGTTAATGAACATAGTCAATCAAAATAATTTATATAGATAAAACTTTATCTTTATTTTATAATAAAGTATCTATTTACTATCGTTTACACCTCTCTCCTTTTTATACATTTGTATAATAAAACAAATTTAAGAATGAAAGATACTACCTTAACAAAAATACACGAAGCATTAAATGCTAAGATGGTTCCTTTTGCGGGATATAATATGCCTGTTTCTTATGAAGGAGTAACAGTAGAACACGCAACAGTAAGAAATGCTGTAGGAGTTTTTGATGTATCGCATATGGGAGAATTTCTCATTTCTGGAGAAGATGCTTTACCATTATTACAATGGGTTTGTTCTAATGATATATCAAAAATAAAAGTAGGCGGAGCTCAATACAACTGTTTTCCTAATGCAACAGGAGGTATTGTAGACGACCTTATTGTATACAGAATAAAAGAAGATCAATATATGCTTGTGGTAAATGCAAGTAATATAGATAAAGACTGGGAATGGATTAATAGTCAAAACGAAGCTAAAGCTTTTAATGCAACACTACGCAATGTTTCTGAAGGCTACTCACTTCTTGCTATACAAGGACCTAAAGCAATTGAAGCAATGCAATCGCTTACAGAAGTAGATCTTTCTGATATAAAATTTTACACATTTAAAGTGGCTCCTTTTGCTGGTTTAGAAAATGTAATAATAAGTGCTACCGGATATACTGGTAGTGGTGGTTTTGAGATTTATTGCAAAAATGAAGAAGTAGAGCAGTTATGGACTAAAGTACTCGATGCTGGTGCAGATTACGGTATCAAACCAATAGGTCTTGCTGCTCGTGACACATTACGTCTTGAGATGGGATATTGTTTATATGGCAATGATATAGATGATACTACTTCTCCTCTAGAGGCCGGTTTAGGTTGGGTTACAAAGTTTACTAAAGATTTTGTAAACAGTGATACTCTAAAAACTCAAAAAGAAAATGGTTTACAACAAAAACTCATAGGTTTTGAACTTAATGATCGTGGTATACCTCGCCAAGGTTATAATATTGTAGATGAAAACGGAACTAAAATAGGTCACGTAACTTCTGGAACAATGGGTCCTTCTGTAGAAAAAGGAATTGGAATGGGATATGTAGATATCGCGTTTGCAAAAGCAGATTCTAAAATATTTATACAAATACGTAAGAAAACCATACCTGCGACAGTAGTAAAAACACCATTTTACAAAAAATAATAAACACTATTATAAAATCCCAATTTATAGATTACACAAGCTATAATTTGGGATTTACTATATAAAAACGACTCTTATCGCTTTTAAAAAATCAAAAGACAAAATTCTCATTCTAGGCGCTAGTGGCTTTCTAGGAGGTGCTTTATATAAAGAACTATATAGATACTATGACACCTATGGCACCTATCACTCTGGAAAAATCTATAGTGATAACAAGCACTATTTTAGATTTGATCTAGAACGAGATGATATCTATGAATTACTTATAAAGCTAAAACCATCTGTCATTATTTCTGCACTTCGTGGTCCGTTTAATGATCAATTAGAAGCTCACGAACTTATGGTGAGTTATGCGCAAAAAACAGGATGCCGCATTGTATTTTTATCAAGTGCAAATGTGTTTGACGCATTTACAAACTATCCTAGTTATGAAAATGACAAAACACTATCTGAAAGCATCTTTGGAAAATTAAAAATACGCATTGAAACACTTTTAATGCGTCATTTACCCGAAAAACAGTATGCAATTGTACGTTTACCTATGACCTTTGGTGTAAAATCTCCTAGAATAGAAGAACTCAAAACTCAGTTATTACTTGGAGATGCTATAGAAGTATTTCCGCACCTGATAATGAATACGATAACAGATGTAAAAATATGTCAGCAAGTACATTACATCATTAATAGAAAATTATTTGGAATTTTTCACCTAGGAAGTACGGATCTTATACATCATAAAGAGTTTTATCACGAGCTTGTTATTATGTTAGATCTCAATAGAAAACCTCAATATAAAAATGTATACACTAGTAATTTTGATCGTTACCTTGCTGTATTGCCAAGAGATAATAAACTCCCAAAACACCTACAAATCACAAATGAAGGTGTGATTGCTGGAAGTAAAAAATATAATGCAGATTTGTTATGATTACATTTAGAATAGACCATTGCTTAAAATATTTTAATATAACAATACTACCCTTAGTACTATTACTTCCTTCTTTTTATATAATACAAGCTCAAGTACCTCCAGGCACTATTATATTAAATGATAGTACATATATAGATAGATCACCTGTGACAAATGAAATGTATATTGAATATTTAAACTATAAAGAATTTTTAAAAGAAAAAGGAGGCTCCTCTTTCAAAGATTTTATAGAATATATCGATGAAAAAACGAATACTTTTCCCACTTTAATATCACCTATATTATTAAAAGATTTTTATGCTAACAATAAATATTTTATTAAAAAAAAATATTATAATCACAATAGATATGATAAACACCCTCTATTAAATATTACTAAAAAACAAGCAGCTGAATATTGCGAATGGAGATCTAAAATGGTTAATCATTTATGGGTTAATAAGTTTTATTTAACCAATATAAAAACAGATATTATTAATTATAGATTACCCAAAGAAAATGAACTTATTGAAGCTAAATATTTTTTTACTCATTCTAAAAAAATTATTGAATTAAATCAAGAGTTATTAAAAATTAAAACTAATAAGCTACTTACTAATTATTTCATTATTTTTCCAATTAATGAATTTACTGATGATGATGGTAAGCTTTTTAATAAAAAATCTAATTCAGCACATACAGGTTTTAGATGTATTTGTGAATTTAAAATTTGATTTATTATAATAATTATCTATACATTAATCCTTCTTTCACTTCGTACCCTTCAACATTAAATTAAACTATTTTTATGACGCCCTGGCATTTATATATAATGGCAGCAATGTATATTATTGCTGGAATAATGCATTTTATAACTCCAAAAGTCTATGGAGCTATAATGCCTTCATATATACCTAATAAAAAAGCAGCAGTATTTTGGAGTGGTGTTGCAGAAATTATAGTAGGTGTAGGTATTCTATTTATTTCTACCCGCTTTATAGCTATATGGGGTATCATTTTAATGCTATTTGTTTTTTTTAGTGTCCATATTGATATGCTTTCTAATAAAAAACATAAAGGTAAGTTTCCAAGATGGGCACTTTGGCTTCGTATACCTTTACAATTTGTTTTAATTTATTGGGCTTATAGTTATCTTTAAATATGTCTTTATTTAAACAATCTCCTATCGTTCTAGATTTACCTGATGCAGAAGTAACCTACTTTCCTGATTTCTTTTCTAAAAAAGAAGCCATTCAATATTTTGATAGTATATATAAAGACACAAAATGGCAACAAGATCATATCAAAGTTTTTGGTAAAACCTATCCGCAACCTAGACTTACTGCTTTGTATGCATCAAATAAGAATTCATATTCTTACTCAAATATCACAATGTATCCTGAAGTATTTACTTTCGCTTTAAGCGAAATAAAAACTCGAATAGAAAAAGTAGTTAACGTTACATTTACCAGCTGTTTACTTAATCTTTATCGTGATGGTAAAGACAGTAACGGATGGCATTCTGATGACGAAAAAGAACTAGGCGAGAACCCAATAATTGCCTCAGTAAGTCTAGGTGGTGAACGTGTGTTTAAAATGCGTCATAAAAATGATAAGAGTATGCACAAAAGATTGACACTCACATCAGGAAGTCTTCTTCTTATGAAGGGAGAAACGCAACATCATTGGCAACATCAAATCCCTAAAACTACAAAAAAAGTAACACCACGAATTAACCTAACCTTCAGAATAATTATATAAACATATTCCAATACTTGCATTTTATAGATTCTAATAGTCTTTTAGTCTATAAAAACATTGGTTTTTACAGATTAAAAAAAAATAATCAAAATGATTGTAACTTAATTTTTTTTTATAACTTAAATCAACCTAAGATGCAATTTTTTAGTTTACAAGATATTTTTCTAGTAGAGCAGTTCTCAAAAACAGGAGAACATCGTGACATAAAAAAATCTAATTATTTTGAAATTATCTTTATAAAAAAAGGTAGTGGGAAGCATTTTATTAATGAGTTCATTGTAAGTTATGAAAAAGGTGATGTTTTTATAATTTCTCCAGAAGACAAACATTATTTTAAAATAGATAAAGAAACATCTTTTTCATATTTTATATTTACTAGTTCTCTATTTTCTAGTAAAATGAACTTACCTGATAGATCATATTGGATACATCGTATTGAACAAATCATTAACAATCCTAATGTAATGCCTGGAGACATTATTAATGACTCATATGATAAAAAATTAATCTGGCACATTCACGATATAATTAAAAATGAGTATAAAAAAAATAAAGCTTTTTACCAGCATAACATTTCTAATATGGTGAGTACAGCTTTAAATATAATTACTCGAAATATCACTAAAGAATTTAAACCCAAAGAAAGAACAACTAAAAAGCTCCAAAAATCTAATATCATTGATAATGTAATAACCTATATAGGTCAACATATATATGATACTGATAAAATGAAAATCACATCACTTGCAAATCATTTTAAAATGACTAATAGTGCTCTAAGTTTATATTTTAAGAAAAAAACAGGCGATTCTTTACATCACTATATATTGATGTATAAACTCAAATTAGTAAAATATAGGCTCATAAATACAGATTTTACAGTGTCTGAAATTGCAAATCAATTAGGCTTTACAGATGAGAGTCACCTTACTCGCATCTTCAAAAAGTATAACAATATGACGCCTAAAATGTTTAAAAAACAAGAAATTGATACAGAAGAATTTAATACAGAGGAAGTTAACCTAGTACATCATTAAGCAAAGTAGCTAGACGAATACCACCACTCTGAAGCTGTTTTTTGAGAGTGTCAAAGTGGTCATACATATATCTATAACTGAGCTTATCACCTTTTTTATTTTGTTTGTATAACTCTTTTACAAGGTTCCTACTATCTTCTAACCAGTCTCTATGTGTCCCTGCAATAATAGCTTTATATTGAGCCTTTGAGAGTTCTGGCATTTCATTAGTAAGTTCTGTATAAGACATACCATAACTTTCAATCATTTTTGTATCCCAAACAGAATGTAAGTTAGTACCTTCATTAAACCATTGTACTTGAAAATCGTTTCCACCTTTGTCATCTGCAAGTCCAGTATGTAAGGGTTGGTGTAAATCACCTATAAAATGTACAAGGAGTTTAAGATAAAAAGCTTTATTTTCTTTAGAACTTTCTTTAGATTTTAATACCTTAATGCAGGTATCAATACCTTGTATTAAATCTCCTTTTTCACTTTTTGGATGTGAATCATATGTTTTATCAAAAGGTACATTCACATAATGCCAAGGTCCATATGACCTATATAGTTTATCACTTTTAATATCATCGGCAAATGTAGAAACTAATGCTAGTGATTGTCCATCAAGAAGTTTGTTTATTGCTTTTTTAGCCTTTTTAGTTAAGTATTGTTCTGCGATAGCACCTGTTGTACGGTGTCCTTTCTTTCCCCAATCTAAAGCAAAGCTTGTGTTACAAAATAAAACAGTAAAACAAAGTATTGTAAAAAAGCGCATTATAATTATTTTTAAACAAATGTACAATGAAAGTGATAAGATTAATGTTATAAAAGTATTAAGTATACATAAGATTTTGCGAAAGCTTATATCTTATATTTAACTTTCCAAACCATACGATCTTAATAAATGTTCAAAATATGAAGTTACAAATATCTTTATTGAGTTTATTAATGAGTTTTGCACTTATTAGCAATGCTCAAGAATACGGTAAAAATACTGAAATACGTATTAACCTGAATATTAATGGAACGCTTCTCACTTCTAAAACTCCTTCAAAAGATCTTGTTATTATAATTCCTGGTTCTGGTCCTACAGATCGTGATGGAAACCAACAAATGACACGTAACAATAGTCTTAAACTACTTGCTGATGGACTTGCAAAAAATGGTATTGCTTCATACAGGTACGACAAAAGAGTTCTTACTTTAATAAGAAGAAATGCGTTAAAAGAAGATAAATTAAGCTTTGATATGTTTATAGAAGATGCTATCGCTACGGTAAATTTTTTTAAAAAACAAGATAGATTTTCTAATATTTACATTGTTGGACATAGTCAAGGTTCTTTAGTAGGAATGGTGGCTGCGCAGCAAATAGATGTTGCTGGTTTTGTATCTCTTGCTGGTTCTGGACAAGCAATTGACAAGACAATTATTAATCAAGTTGCCTTACAAATGCCAGATCTAAAAGAGAAAACCGAAACAGCATTTAAGACACTTAAAGAAAAAGGGAAAGTAAGTAACTACTCCCCCGCACTTGCATCTATATTTAGACCATCTGTACAACCTTTTATGGCAAGCTGGATGCAATATAACCCACAAGAAGAAATCGCAAGGCTTGATGGAGAAAATGTACTCATCATTACAGGTACTAAAGATATTCAAATCTCTGAGGAAGAAGCTTCACTTTTACAAAAAGGAAATCCTAAAGCAACGTTAGTAACTATACCTAAAATGAATCACGTACTCAGAATTATAGAAGGTGGAGATTTAGAAAACACAAAGTCTTATAATCTTTCTGGTCTTCCAATTGCTGAAGATGTAATATCACATATCTCAGAATTTATAAAAAGAAAATAAAAAGTAGTAATGTTGCTAAAAAACATACATAAATGAATAAAATTACAAATACACCACTTTTTACAAATGACGCTATTGTTTTTGGTCTTATTGCCATAACTCTTGCTTTTATATTTTATACCTCAGGTAAGAAAGAAGGCGGGTGGAGCAAATTTTATGGAATCGTTCCGGCATTATTATTATGTTATTTAATTCCTGCTATTTTTAATAGCTTAAACCTTATTGATTCTGAAAGTAGTGAGTTATATCATATCTCTAGTCGCTACTTATTACCTGCGTCATTAGTTTTAATGACTTTAAGTATTAACTTAAAAGCGATTGTAAACTTAGGACCTAAAGCACTTATAATGTTTTTTACAGGAACTGTAGGCATCATAATAGGTGGCCCTCTGGCTATTTTATTAATAGCAACGGTATCTCCAGAAACTGTGGGGGGTACAGGTCCAGATGCTGTATGGAAAGGTCTCTCTACCTTGGCTGGAAGCTGGATAGGTGGTGGTGCAAATCAAGCCGCAATGCTTGAAATATATAAATACGATCAAGAAAAATATGGTGGGATGGTTCTAGTAGATATTGTTGTTGCAAATGTATGGATGGCCATTTTATTATTTGGTATAGGTAAATCAAAACGTATTGACCAATGGCTAAAAGCAGATAATACTGCAATTGAAGAGTTAAAGAATAAAGTATCAACTTTTTCAGATAGCGTAAAGCGCAATCCTACACTTAATGACTTAATGGTTATGATAGGGCTTTCTTTTGGAGCAGTAGGGGTAGCACATTGGGGAGCTTCTTATGCATCTTCCTTGTTTTCAAATATCCCTAAAGACTCTGCATTAGCTTCTTTTGGCTCTACTTTTTTCTGGATGATTACTATTGCTACTATAATAGGTATCATATTATCATTTACAAAAGCAAAAAACTATGAAGGTGCCGGAGCTAGTAAGCTAGGTAGTGTATTTATTTATATACTTGTAGCCTCTATAGGTATGAAGATGGATCTCACGACCATTTTTGAAAACCCTGGCCTTATAGCAATAGGATTTGTCTGGATGGCGATACACGCGGTTTTACTTATTGTAGTTGCAAAATTAATTAAAGCACCTTTCTTTTTTCTTGCTGTAGGAAGTCAGGCAAATGTTGGTGGAGCAGCAAGTGCACCAGTAGTTGCAGCAGAGTTTCATCCATCATTAGCAAGTGTAGGAGTTCTTTTAGCTGTTTTTGGATATGTCGTAGGAACCTATGGAGCTATTTTGTGTACAATTTTGATGGAAATGGCTTCTTCAAGCTAGTATTTAAACTAAAATAATACCATCTTTGCAGGCAATAAAAACAACATTATGAAACACTATCTATACTTTCTTTTTTGCCTTACTTTCTTAGTTTCTTGCTCTAAGTCTGGAAACCTTACCGTTACAGGTACTGTAAAAGGTCTAAAAAAAGGAACACTATATATAGAACAACTTAAAGATAGTACACTTATTAATATAGACTCATTAGTTATTGATGGAAATCCTGAGTTTGAATTCTCACTAGAAATTGAAGAACCAGAAGTGATGTATTTACATCTTGATAAAACAGATGCCTCTGGATATGATGATCGTATTCCATTTTTTGCAGAACAAGGCACTATTAACATTACAACCTCTCTTAAAAACTTTGAAGGGTTTGCTGCTGTTATAGGTTCTGAAAATCAAATGCATTGGAAAGAATTTCAGAATATGAACGAACAATTTAATGATAAAAACCTAAATCTTATAAAAGCATCCTTGGAGGCACAAAGAAATAGTGATCAAGAAGCTATTTTGGCTTACGATGATAGTTTGCAAATCTTATTACAACGTAAATACCTATACACTGGTAACTTTGCAGCTACCAAAAAAAATTTAGAAATAGCACCTTATATTATTATCTCTCAAATTCCAGATGCAAACACAACGTACCTTGATACTGTATATAACAAACTAGATAAAAAAATACAAAAATCTAAATACGGAAAACAACTTAGAGCTTTAATAGATAATAATAAAAAAGGGAAATAAACTCGATAACAAATTACAATACAATTTATAGAAATAAATTAAAGTATTTTTACTTATAAATATAGAACTATGGCTAATATAAGAGATTTAAAAAAAGACATCAATTTTGTACTAGGTGATATTATTGAAGCAGTATATGTATGGGAAGCTTTGCATCCTGAATCTGATACTAAAAAAAGTGAAGCAATTATTGATGATGCAATCGATACCTTTGACACACTTATTGCTAAAGTAAATGATCGTCAAGCAGATAACAAGCGTCAACAATTAAAACAAGTACGTATAGACCTTGAAAAAGAAGCTACAGGTCTTGTAGATCGTATAAATAAGCTATAAAAAAATAAAAATAGGTGTTGTAAATATGATAAATGCTATTATATTTGCACCCGCAATGCCGATGTAGCTCAGCTGGCTAGAGCAGCTGATTTGTAATCAGCAGGTCGTGGGTTCGAGTCCCTCCATCGGCTCAAAAAGTCTTCCTTTATGGAAGACTTTTTTGTTTTATAGCATAATACACTCTATATAAGTGTTTTACAAATAATTACTGTTAGGTATTAGTATGCTTTCGCGAAAGCGTAAAAAAGGAAACAAAAATATTTACTATAATCCTTTAACGACTTGTAATGCTTTAGGAATATGTTTTGCTGCTGCCATACTATTAAATCGCATTTGGATAATCCCTTTTGCATCAATCACAAAAGTTTCACGCCCTGGCAACAATCCTAAAAGAGTACTTTTTACACCATATTTACGACGTACATTATTATTTTTATCTGATAATGTATCAAATGGAAGATTGTACTTTTTTCTAAAACGCTGATGACTCTCAACGCTATCTGAACTTATCCCAAATACTTTTGCACCTGCATCTACAAAATCTTGATATTGATCTCTAAAACTACAGGCTTGTGCTGTGCATCCAGGTGTAAAGTTCTTAGGATAAAAATATATGACTAATGGTGTGTTACCTATAAACTCACCTGCATAGATTAAATCACCATTTTGATTTTTAATTTTAAATGTTGGTGCTTTATCGCCTATAACTAACCCCATATTATTCTCCTTTATATATTACATAATTGCGTGGTGTCTCATAAAGTGTAATCGTTAACTCAAAACGATTATCTAATGCGGCCTTAACTCTATTATAAATTATAACAGCAATATTCTCTACCGTGGGATTAAGATTTTTAAATTCTGGGACCTCGAGATTAAGATTTTTATGATCCATATAATCTTCTACCTCTACTTTAATTATGTCCTTAAGTATTTTTAGATCAATCAAGTATCCTGTCTCCGGATCTATTTCTCCAGTAACGCCTACTATTAAATCATAATTATGCCCGTGAAAATTAGGGTTACTACACTTTCCAAAAATTTCACTGTTTTTTTCATCACTCCAATCTGCTCTATACAATCTATGAGCGGCATTAAAATGAGCTTTTCGATTTGCTGTTATTCTCATTGCTGCAAATAGGTATAAAACTTATCAAAAATAATTTTAAACCAAGCTGTATATTGATCTGGTGCTGTTACTATATCTTTCTTCACATCTTCTAAGTCCATCCATTTCCAAGAAGCTACCTCCTCTGGATTAATAGCTGGTTGTTCATTATACGACCCTACTAGAATATGATCTAACTCGTGTTCGGTAAGACCATTGTCAAAAGGGGCTTTATAGATAAAAGATGTTTTCTCTTCTAGCTTAACGCTAAAGCCCATCTCTTCTTGGAGTCTTCTCATACCTGCATCTACATTGCTCTCTCCATCTCTTTGGTGACTACAGCAAGTATTTGTCCATAACATAGGACTATGATATTTATGAGCTGCTCTTTGTTGTAACATAAGCTCTTTTTTATCATTAAAAATAAAGACAGAAAAAGCTCTATGAAGTACTGCTTTCTCGTGAGCTTCTATCTTAGGCATAAGCCCTAATTTATTATCATTTACATCTACTAAGATAACTAGTTCTTCTTTCATATCTCTTTCAAAAATACAAATAAGAAAAGAAAAAGCGTCTCAATAAAGACGCTCTTATGTAATTAAATACATCGATGTAGGGAAACTATATTATCATTGATTAAAATCATATTAATAGATTTTAATTAATGTTCTAAATTTCATAAGTATAACTCATAAAATCTTTTTAAATCATAAAATAAATTAAGAAAATGATATCTATTAATGAATATTTAATAGATAAACAAAAGAAGTAAATACCCCCATATTTCCTTTTTGTTAGTTTGTGATTAAATCTAATAAATACAGTATATCTATTAATTTATATAACAAATATATCTAGTGAACATTATATAATGGTTATAAAATACTCATTATTAGACATTATACACTTAACTGCCGACAAAAGGCACAAAAATTACTTGTACTTACAACATAATTACAAAATTTGTAAAATATTAATAATGAATAATTTATGCTTTTTCAGGTAATATAACAAGTTGTCTAAAAATTATACTACCTCTATTAATGAAGAATAAAAAAACAACTATTATAAGCATAAAATCAAAGTAAACTTTAAAGTATCTTTGCCGCTATCTTAGAGTATTATGTAACAATGGACGTAAAAAAAGAAATTGCAAGACGACGAACCTTCGGGATTGTATCTCACCCAGATGCTGGTAAAACAACACTTACTGAAAAACTACTTCTTTTTGGAGGGGCTATACAAGAAGCTGGAGCCGTAAAATCTAATAAAATCAAGAAGGGGGCTACGAGTGATTTTATGGAAATAGAACGTCAAAGAGGTATATCTGTTGCAACTTCTGTCCTTGCTTTTGAATATAATGGAATAAAAATCAATATATTAGACACTCCAGGTCACAAAGATTTTGCAGAGGATACCTTTAGAACACTTACCGCGGTAGATAGTGTGATTGTAGTGATAGATGTTGCAAAAGGGGTCGAAGAACAAACAGAAAAACTTGTAGAAGTTTGCCGTATGCGTAACATCCCTATCATTGTTTTTGTAAACAAGCTTGATCGTGAAGGTAAAGATGCTTTTGAACTTCTGGACGAGATAGAGGAAAAACTACACTTAAAAGTGACCCCTTTAAGTTTTCCTATTGGGATGGGATATGACTTTAAAGGAATCTATAATATCTGGGAAAAAAATGTAAACATTTTTAGTGGTGATAGCCGCAAGAATATTGAAGAGACTGTAGAAATTTCTGACCTATCAGATGCTGTTTTAGATGAACTTGTTGGAAAAGACTCTGCAGATAATTTAAGAGACGAAGTAGAGCTTGTAAAAGGAGTTTATCCAGCTTTTGATCGTACTGAATATCTTGAAGGAACACAACAACCTGTATTTTTTGGTTCGGCGCTTAATAATTTTGGAGTTAGGGAACTTCTAGATTGTTTTATTACCATAGCCCCTACTCCACGTCCTAAACAAAGTGAAGAACGTCTTGTTGAGCCTGATGAAAAAGGTTTTTCTGGTTTTGTATTCAAAATACACGCCAATATGGATCCTAAGCATAGAGATAGACTTGCTTTTATAAAAATTGTATCTGGTGTTTTTGAACGTAACAAACCATATCTACACGTACGTAATAAGAAAAAACTAAAATTTTCTAGTCCTAATGCTTTTTTTGCAGAGCGAAAAGAAATTGTAGATATTTCATATCCTGGAGATATTGTAGGTTTACACGATACTGGTAATTTTAAAATAGGTGACACACTCACTTCTGGTGAAGAATTACATTATAAAGGAATTCCGTCTTTTTCTCCTGAGCATTTCAGGTATATTAATAATGCAGATCCTATGAAATCTAAGCAACTAGCAAAAGGGATTGACCAGTTAATGGATGAAGGAGTCGCACAACTTTTTACACTAGAACTCAATGGTCGTAAAGTAATAGGTACTGTGGGAGCGTTGCAATATGAGGTAATTCAATATAGATTAGAGCACGAATATGGTGCAAAATGTACTTATGAACCATTGTCAGTTTCTAAGGCTTGTTGGGTAGATCCAGAAGATCCAAAAAGTGAAGAATTTAAAGAGTTCTTAAGAGTAAAACAACGCTTTATGGCCAAAGATAAAAGAGGACAACTTGTTTTCTTAGCAGATTCTCCATTTACTTTACAAATGACTCAACAAAAATATCCTTCTGTAAAAATGCATTATGTAAGTGAGTTTAAAGACTAAAAACAATATTGACTAGAAGAGTAGTTTCCCAAGATAATTTTTAAATATAGTTATGCTTTCGCGAAAGCGAAAATCTTTTATTATCTATCATTTATTTTAATTAAAACTTATCGTCCCATAACATAGTTTCCCACGGCACAAGATAGACACTTAAACTCATCACAATATCTAGATTTTAGTTGCAATAAAGATTGAGACTCTTGAGCATTTTTAATTTTTAAACCTAATAACGAAAACTTGTCTATTATTGAATTTTTCTCTTTTTTAACCTCTTGTATTAATTGTAAAATGATTTCATTTTCGTCTAATCCTAAATGTTTTGTATATATAAATCGTAATGGAATAATCGTATTAATAATCACTAGATCTATAAAAGAACGTGTTAGTTTTTTAGGGTGTTTCTTTTGCTCTTTACTAAAGTTATAATGTGTATCCCAGTAGGTAGATGCTTGTACATTAAAGAGGTCATATATTTGTTGTAATGATTGGGCATTCATCATTTTATGAAATAACTGTTGATGTTTATGATATAGCTGAGCTACTTGAGAAATTCGTATAGTTGGAAAATTATTAGGTCGTAACTTATAAAATTGCACAGATAATATTCCATTGGTTTGTATACCAAATTTAGTTACCATAAAATCATACTCACTCTGTAATTGCAATGCATAAGAATCTATTGTTTTTTCTGGTAACAGTCCTGCACTTCCTAGTAAAAGTGCTTCTAGACCAAACGGAGATTGAGAACATTTACGAACAATAGTATAAGGAATATGCTGCGCTATAGATTGAAAAGCATCTCCATTAACTTTAGTCCCAAAACTGCGCATTAGCAATACAAAAAACACGGCTTCCCAGTCTCCATTAGTTTGTGATAACAATGGATCTATGACTGTCGTTTTTTGAGCAAGACGCTCAAAATACAAACGTTCCATCCAGTTACTATATGTCATTTCTGGAATATCAGAAATATCATTCTCACAAGAAATCCATCGTTTATTCTTATTTGCAAATAAGTATTTATAATTCTGTAACGCTTCTTTAGATACATACTCACTTAATTGTAATGTAGGTATAGACGTATTATCCTTTCTGTATATATCTATATCGTGATCCCATACTACGTGTAAAATTACGGTATCATATGCCTCGTCTATCTCGTGACCGTGTGCATACCAATCAGAAGTTTTAAGATGGATCTCAACATTACCAGCCCAAAGTTGACTATCTATATATAAACTAGCGTTAAAAAAATCTGGTCCTGCAAGTAAATTGTGTTGTCCTACTTTTACAAGATCTATGGCGTGTCCAGAAGTAGTTTGCAAAGCTGTCGCATCAAACTTTTTATACTTCCATAAATAATGTAAAAAATCTTCTTTCATTGAGTATGTAAAATACTCACTTTAAGATATCAAGACAAACATTAAAACAAAAAAGATGTATTTATACTACATCTTTTTAAAAAATATGCTATAAAAATACTGTTATATAGCTCCTATTATATCGTATTTTGTAATAATGTGATGCTTCCCATTTCCTAAATCAATAAGTACAGCGTTATTATCTTTTGTAATAAGCTTAGAGACCTCTTCGATAGTGGCTTTAGAACTTACTACAGGATATGGAGCTCCCATTACTTCTTTAATAGCTGTAGCCGCTACATTATTATTATCTACATAAGCTCTAAAGAGATTTGCCTCATCTACAGAACCTACAATACCTGTACTATCTTCTACAGGTATTTGAGATATTTTATAATGACGCATACGCTCTATTGCGTGAGAAACCAACTCTTCTGTCTTTACAGTAATTAATGGCTTATTAATGTGATCTTTAATGAGATCTTGAGCGACTTTCATATCTTCATCTAAAAAGCCACGTTCTCTCATCCATTCATCATTAAACATTTTTCCAACATAACGACTTCCGTGATCGTGAAAAAGAACCACAACCACATCATCTGGGCCAAATTTTCCTTGTTCATTAAGTTGCAAAACACCTTTAATGGCAGATCCAGCCGAGTTTCCTAAAAACATTCCTTCTTCTTTGGCTAGACGTCTTGTATATACAGCAGCATCCTTATCTGTCACTTTAGTAAAGCCATCAATAATAGAAAAATCTACATTTTTTGGTAAAATATCTTCTCCTATACCTTCTGTGATATATGGATAGATTTCATTCTCATCAAAAATACCTGTCTCGTGATATTTTTTAAATACAGAGCCATACGTATCTATTCCCCATACTTTTACATTTGGGTTTTGTTCTTTTAAATATTTCCCAACGCCACTTATAGTACCACCTGTACCTACTCCCACTACAAAATGAGTTACTTTACCTTCTGTTTGTTCCCATATTTCAGGTCCTGTACTTTGGTAATGTGCTTTTGCATTACTTGGGTTATCATATTGATTTACATACCAACTATTAGGCGTTTCTTCTGCAAGGCGCTTTGAGGTAGAATAATAAGATCTAGGATCATCTGGCTCTACATTAGTTGGACAGACAACTACTTCACTTCCTACCGCTCTCAAGATGTCCATTTTTTCTTTAGACTGCTTGTCTGAAATCACACAAACCATTTTATATCCCTTAATGATTGCGGCAAGAGCAAGTCCCATCCCAGTATTACCAGAAGTTCCTTCAATAATGGTTCCACCAGGTTTTATTAACCCTAGAGCTTCTGCATCTTCTACCATCTGCAATGCCATTCTGTCTTTAACAGAATTACCAGGATTAAAAGTTTCATATTTAGAAAGTACTATACAAGGAAGCTCTTTTACTAATGCATTCATCTTAACCATAGGTGTATCCCCTATAGTTTCTAATATATTTTTGGCGTATTTCATATTATCAATTTGTGATTGCAAAGATACTTTACAGATCTGTAATCCCGTGACTGGATTATATATAAATGCAAGTGGGAAGATTATGCTTTCGCGAAAGCGCAAAAAAACTAAAAAATCAAAAAAAATAATTCTCTTATTTCATAAATAAACACTTAAAATGCACAGCAATTATAAAATGATCTAAACAAGATCTAATAGATGTATAAACAAGATATTTCCTTATTTTTGAGTAACGATCAAAACTATGGCAACCAATACTTCTCCATTTACCAAAGAACAATTATTACCACAAGAAGAAACTCTAGAGATAGAAAAAAAAAGGGGGAAACTACTCATTGGAATTCCTAAAGAAACGCATTTTCAAGAACGCCGTGTATGTCTTACTCCTGATGCTATTGCAGCTCTTACAGCAAATGGACATCAAGTTATTATAGAATCTAAAGCAGGAAAAGGTGCTCGTTATTCTGATAAAGATTACTCTGAAGCTGGTGCCGAAATCACCAAAGACACAAAAAAAGTATTTGCGTGTCCTATGATCTTAAAAGTAGAACCTCCTTCTATTGAAGAGATTAAAATGATTAACCCACAAACGGTATTGATCTCTGCGTTACAAATTAAGACACAACAAAAAGAATATTTTGAACAACTAGCACTCAAAAGAATCACAGCACTTGCCTTTGAATTTATAAGGGATGAAGATGGTACATACCCTGCTGTAAGAACACTTTCTGAAATTGCAGGTACTGCAGCAATACACATTGCCTCTGGTTTAATGTCTAGTAAAGAAACTGGAACAGGGATGTTACTGGGTAATATAAGTGGTGTTCCTCCTGCCGAAGTTGTTATTATAGGCGCAGGAACTGTAGGTGAATTTGCAGCAAGATCTGCTCTAGGACTAGGAGCAAATGTTAAGGTGTTTGATAACTCTATTACAAAACTACGTTCTATACAAAACAAGGTAGGGAGACAGCTATATACATCTACCATACAACCTAAAAACTTAATTAAAGCCCTAAAAAGATGTGATGTGGCTATAGGAGCAGTGAGAGGTAAAAACCGAGCACCTATTATTGTATCTGAACAAATGGTAGAGGGAATGAAAAACGGTGCTATCCTTATAGATGTAAGTATTGATATGGGTGGTTGTTTTGAAACTTCTGAAATTACCACTCACGATAACCCTACTTTTAAAAAACATAATGTCACTCATTATTGTGTGCCTAATATCTTAGCTAGATTTGCACGTACTGCTTCATTATCATTAAGTAATATATTTACCCCATATTTATTAGATATTGCAGAAGAAGGAGGTATAGAAAATAAGCTTCGCTTTGATAATGGATTAAAAAATGGGTTGTATTTTTACCACGGTGTTTTAACCAAAAAATCTGTGGCAGATTGGTTTGATCTTTCCTATCGCGACATCAATCTTTTAATTTTTTAGACAGTAATGCATATTCTTAAACGCATCGCCTATTATCTAGGTGGTTTTTCTATAGGTCTCATCATTCTTGCTTTTTTCTTTAGCGGAAAAAAAACGAGTTGTGCATACTTTCCAGAAGCACGCGTACTTAAAAACTTACGCACAAAAACATATACCATTGCCCCTGAAGCTGAGCAATCTTTAGCCACTTTGCAATTAGATACCGTAACCATCAATAGATTGTTGAAAGTAGGTGATGTAGATTTTGGCGAAAGCGAAACTCGTCGCGAACCCTGTGGACACTATGTAATATATGGCGCTTCTGAAAATGGTCAAAACCTAAAAATGGAACTCGAAAATTGCGAAAAAGAGGTAAAGATTCTTTCCTTAGAAAAGGATGAGTAATTTATATATTTTCTAATAGTAGTTTGCATTTACTAAAGCGTGATGGAAGTTATTAATTCTATCGTAAATAGATAAATAGAACTTTTTAGTAAACAACACATTAATAATTATTTTTTTAATAGCTTTAATGTTTAAGACAAAACATTAACAAGTATCGAAACTACTAATATCTTTGATCATTTTGAGAACTTTATACAACTTTCTGACACTCTAAAACGTGATCTTAATAAACACATAAAACCTATTTCTTTTAAAAAAGGAGAACTCGTTTTTAGTGCTCATAAAATATGTACAAAAAGTTATTTTATTAATAAAGGAATTTTAAGAACGTATTACTTAAAAGATGGAAAAGAAATAAGTGAATACTTCAGCTCTACAAATGAATGGGTAAATTCTCCCAAAAGCTTTATGCAACAAACAACAGATATTTACTATATAGATGCTATTGAAGACACAGAAGCTTATTATATTAATGTAAATGATCTTGTTAATCTGTTTGATAATTTTCCAGAGATGGAACGATATGCTCGTCTATCTATGGGAAGTATTTTTGGCCACTTAATGGAACGCATAACGTCTATGCGCTTTACGGCTGCAAAAGAAAGGTATTCTCATTTTAAAAATACATATTCTGATATTTATCATCGTATACCTCTAGGTATGATTGCTTCTTATTTAGGAATCACTCAAGAAACGTTGAGTAGAATAAGAGCTGAAAAATGATTATTTGATCTACATCAAAAATTTAAAGATTATCCTTCTATAGTTTTGACTCTTAAACTTATATCTATATGAAGAAAAGAATAAAACAAATAGCATTGGTATTTATAATTACTCTAATAGCTGGAGTTATTTATCTTTTTACATATGTCCCTCCACTATCTAAAAAACACGGTATAGTCGAAACAAAATTATATCTAGGTGATTCTAACAACCAACCTTTAATAGTTGCTTTTGGAGGTGGAGGCGGTGGAAATGATTGGTCAAGAAACTACCTTAAAGGCAAAAGAGACAGCCTCATTAATAAAGGATATGCTGTACTAGCTATAGGATATTTTAAATCGAATGGTACTCCAGAAAGTCTTGATAGAATATCGTTAGATGCAATTTCAGATACTATATTGAATGTTGCAAAAAATCCAAAAATAAATGCTTCAAAAATAGCTTTAATGGGAGGCTCTCGTGGTGGAGAGCTAGTACTTAATCTAGCAAGTAAGTTTAACCATTTTAACGCTGTTATTGCAATGTCTACATCAAATGTAAATTTTCCTGCAATTACGTGGTCTGCAAATACGGCTCCCTGGACATATAAAAATGAAGAAGTACCATATATTCCAGCTACTCTGGCTACCATATCTCCTGCAATAAAAGGAGATTTATATACTGCTCACAGTATAATGCTGGAAGATAAAGAAGCTTCAAAAAAAGCAGAGATCGAAGTAGAGAATATAAATGGTCCTATTTTAATACTATCTGGTAAAAACGATGATCAATGGCCATCTGAGGCTATGTCTAACAATTTAATGAAACGTTTACAAGAAAACAATTTTAAATTTTACAACCATCACGCTGTTCTTGATGGTGGTCATATAGAACCTTTAAATCAGTTTCATTTAGTATATGATTTTTTAGAACAACACGTCTCTATAGAATAAAGATTTTTTATATATGAGAATTAATACCATTTACTACTTGAAATTACTGGTATAACAATGTTATTTATAGTAGTTTTATCTAAACTAAAACCTATATAATGAGATGTCCTAGTTGTAGTTATTTTAATGATTCGAAAGCACAATATTGTAAAAGCTGTGGGAGTTTACTTAGCTCAACAACTACTAAAGAATCTATTCTAAATAATCTTAATCAAAGATCACCTATTAGAAAGTCAACCATCACAAAAAGTGAAGATCAAACTACAATTAATAACCTCCTATTGGTTCTGGGTACCGTATTAGGAACTTCTGCATTATGGTTTCTTTTTGACATAGTAAGTACTCGTTTTGAGTTTCTTGTTAATGGTGATAATGGTAGCCTTTTAGGTTTTATTAGTAGTTGGGGGTTCTACCTAACCTTTTTTACAGATGGAATTTTATTACTAGTTTTATTAATAACCGCCATTCGTGTCACTAATGAAAAAGTGAGAACATTTTTACTTATTTACTTTTTTATAGAACTAATAATAATAGTAGGATATAGATTTTGGAGGTAATAAATTTTACTTATGTTCCAAGAATCTAATAGTAAAGATTCTTAAAACTTAAGATCTTCATAGAGAGACACAAGTGTATACAATCAAACTATAGAAATAAATACTAACTATTTAAATTTAAGACATTCTATATAAAATTTACAAATAATCCTGCTATCACTTATGAAGTTAAGGATTTACACATAGTACAGTGATCTTATAGCAACGCCTCTCTCAAAATAGTCACTGGATGTAAGGCCGTTACCCCAACACCATCTTTTATCTGGTGGCGACAGCTCGTGCCGTTTGCCACGATGACCGTTTGAGCATCTGCTTTTCTAATGGCTGGGAACAAGGTTTGTTCTCCTACATTCATACTCAATTCATAATGCTCTTTTTCATAGCCAAAGCTACCTGCCATACCACAACACCCAGATGGAATAATAGTGGGTGTGTAATTTACCGGTACATTTAAAATTGCAAATGTATGCTCTACAGAAGACAATGATTTCTGATGACAATGTGCGTGAATTTTAAGTTTCTTAATTTCTTTAGAAAACTGTTGTGACTTAATATTTCCTTTCTTGATCTCGGTATGCAAGAATTCTTCTATGAGAAAAGATCTTTTAGCAATATTTTGAGCATTTTCGACACTATCTCCAAGTCTTAAATACTCATCTCTAAACGTAAGTATTGCAGATGGTTCTATACCCAAAATAGGAATGCCTTGTTCTGTTGTATCCCTAAGCCTATCAATGTTTGTATTTGCAAGTGTTTTTGCTTGCTCTAAAAATCCTTTGGAAATATAAGAACGACCACTTTCCATTTCTTGTATGATTTCTACATTGTATCCTAATCCTCCAAGTAATGCAACTGCATCGCTGGCTATTGAGCCGTCCAAATATTCTGAAAATTCATCTATATATAAAATAACGGTTTGGGCTTGTTTATTTTTTGCTTTCGCGAAAGCGGTATTGCTTTTATACACATCAAGCTTAGGGAGACTACGCTTTTTTGCAATACCTAAAGTTGCTTTTGTAAGACTTCCTGTTGTTTTTAAAATACCATTGTATAACCAGGGGACTTTTGCTCCTATCTTATTTATTCGGGTTGTATGTGCAAATAGTTTGGTGCGCAAACTACTTCCATTTACTTTTTGATATTGATACTCAAACTCTGCTTTAAGAGTTGCCACATCTACATTACTGGGGCATTCACTGGCACAAGCCTTGCAACTCAAACATAAATCAAAAACTTGTTTGAGTTCTTTTTGATCAAATGCATTTGTTTTTTCTGAAGTAGTTAAAAACTCTCTCAAAGCATTTGCACGACCTCTTGTGGTATCTTTTTCGTCACGAGTTGCTCTATAACTAGGGCACATTGTACCTCCAGCACTTGGGAGTTTACGACAGTCTCCACTACCATTACATTTTTCGGTAAGACGAAGAATTCCTTGATTATCTTTAAAATGCATCAAGGTATCTATCTCTGGTTCTTGTCTTTCTATTTTATAACGCAAGTTTACGTCCATAGGTAAAGGATCTATGATCTTACCTTTATTAAACACCGAGTATGGATCAAATGCTTTTTTTAAAGAAGCCATTAATTGATAATTGGCCTTTCCTACCATCATCTCAATAAATTCAGAACGCACAATCCCATCTCCGTGCTCACCACTCATTGATCCTTTATATTTCTTTACCAATGTAGCAACATCTGTAGTTATTTTTCTAAATAGAACAACATCTTCTTCTTTTTTAAGATTGAGAATAGGTCTTAAATGAATCTCTCCTGCTCCTGCGTGCGCATAATACACAGTATCTTGACCATATTGATCCATTATGCGAGTAAACTCAGTGATATAATCTGCAAGATCTTCTATAGTCACTGCTGTGTCTTCTATACAAGCGACAGCCTTACGATCTCCTATAATGTTACCCAAAAGGCCTAAACCTGCCTTGCGCAACTCCATTGCTTGTGATATTTCTAATCCTTCGAGTATGGGATATGCATAGCCTATAGTTTTTAAATCCTGAATTAAATGTTGAGCTTGTAATCTTGCTCCTTCTATTGAGTGATCACAGACTTCAAACATTAAGATTGCTGCTGGATCTCCTTCTATAAAAAATCTATTCTTAAGTTGTTCTCTATTGTTTTTTGTACAATCAAGTATGACTTTATCCATCATTTCACAGGTGTACAATATGTGCTTCATTGCAGGTACTACACTTTTAAAACAATCTTGTAACGTTTTAAAATGGGCAGCTACCAT
>CALKZS010000172.1 GCA_938002835.1 uncultured Dokdonia sp.
TTTTGGAGGGATAAAACGATGGTTTAATGGAGCAACGGCAAGATATAGAGGTATCAAAAAAATGCACACTCAAAACCTAATGGAGGCGATGTCTTATAATTTGTACAGAAGCCCAGGGATACTTGCGTCTAATTCTAAAAACTAAGAGAAAATGAGCCTTAAAAACACTCATTTATGCCTTAAAACTAAAATGAAATTGAAAAATCGACTAAGTTTTGAACAAAAAAAATAAGAAACCTCCTAATCTAACTAACCTTTTGCAACGGTCTCAATACATTACACAATAATTTAAAAGAAGCTCATTTTGCCAAAGAAAATCTCGAAGGACTACTTAGTCATCTAGATCTCAAGATTACCTAAACAAAAAAAGGGGTATTTACCCCCTTTCATACCATATACATCATAATGTATATTTACACCTTGATACAAAACAATGTATTATTCATAGAATTTTAATTGGGGGATTAAAATACTATACCGAAGCCATACAGCAATGTATGGCTTCACGTTTTTATAAAACTATTGTATATTTCTTTCATTAAAAACTTCGCCACTCTTTTTCATTATTTAAAAACTCGTACCTTTCTTTTAAAATTGATAGAATGCGCAATATTTTTTTAGGAGCTATAATAACATTAATGATTGTTTTTGGGCTACGTTATTTTGAACACACCAAGGACAACCGTAACCAACTTAAAGCAAATACAGCACTTATTGAAAAAGAAATTAAAAACGTAGGGAAGCTAATAGTTACCGAAGGTTCATTTGCAGAAGTTTTTACCTATGAAGATTCTAAAGAGTTCTATGTAGACATATTTACTTCTTCAAAAAAGGCACTTGTCGTTGTTAATGCAAAAGCTACCGTTTCATACGATCTAAGTAAAATAGTTACTCAAATAGATGAAGCAACAAAGACAGTATATATTACAAATATTCCAGAACCAGAACTTGATATTAACCCTAATATTGAGTATTATGATGTACAACAAGATTACTTTAACCCTTTTGAAGCAAAAGATTATAATCTCATAAAAGAAAGAATAGAAGTTGGACTTCAGAAAAAAATTAAAGAATCAGACTTATATACAAATGCACAAAACCGTCTCATCTCAGAACTCACCAATATTTATGTCCTTACTTACTCTTTAGGATGGACACTTCACTATAATGGTAATGTTGTTAATGAAAAAAATCCATTATTTTAATATAGTTTAATACGTTTTCGCGAAAGCGAACCTATATCATAAAACGAGTTAAAGAGATAACCTAACTTTTTATACGTATCCTTTTTGTACTCTCTCGTTCTATCAGACTCGTATCTATATATGCTGTGGTATACTCTTCAATTTCATTTTCAGGGCGTTCTAATTTATTAATAAGTAACTCTGCTGCTTTACGCCCCATTTGCTCTCCGTGCTGACTGACTGTTGTAAGACTAGGCACAAAATGTTGTGAAAGCTCACCATCAGAAAAGCTTACAATACCCACATCTTCAGGAATACTTTTTCCTTGATCCATTAAAAATTTTGCAGCACTTACAGCAAAAATCTCATTAATGGTAAATAACCCATCAATATCTTTACCTTTAAGAAAATGTTTAATTCTTGCCATTGCCTGATCATTAAGATGGTCTATAGCATCTAGTTTTAAGATTAAATCACGATCTATAGATGCTCCAGTAGACTCTATAGCTTCTACATATCCTTTGGTACGTAATTTACCTACTGTAACATAATCTTCTGAAGTAATGATGGCTATTTTTTTGCATCCTGTTTTTATAAGATGATTTACACCTAGTTTTGCCCCTTCTCTATCATCTATCATTACTTTATCACAAGGAATCTCATCGACTATTCGATCAAACATCACCACTGGCATTCCTTGATCTATAGCTTCTGTAAGATGTCTAAAATCATCTTTCTGCATAGTCCCTTTTGAGAGTGATAATATAAACCCATCGGTGCTTCCATTTGCTAGAAGTTCCATATTAAGTACTTCTTTATCAAAATCGTTATTAGATAATGTAATAATCACATTATAGTTATGTTCTCTTGCTGCTTGTTCTACACCTCTAATAACTGTTGTGAAAAAATGATGAACAATCTGAGGAATAATAATCCCGATGGTACGTGTTTTTCGATTTTTAAGACTTAGCGCAATATTATTGGGCTTATAATTATAAAGCTTTGCAAAAGCTTTTATTTTTTGACGAGTATCCTCACTTATCTCTGCACTATCACGCAATGCTTTTGACACTGTAGAGATAGATACATCAAGTTCTTTAGCAATGAGTTTTAAGGTAAGTTTTCTTTTCATAAGAGCTATAAAAATAAAGGTATGAAGTGTAAATTACAATTTATATAAAACGTTTCTAGTATAAAAGCTTTAAAAAATTAATAAATTTTTAATCCCTATATTTAGTAATTACGAACCATAGCTATACTATATGAAACTTCTCTATTTTTCTATTGTATTTTTTTTATTTATTGGATGTAATAATTCAGAAAAACAACCTCCAACACAAGACAAAACTTTAACAATAGAGGCTAATACTGTAAAGGAAGACCGCTTTCGCGAAAGCTATCGTCCGCAATACCACTTTACCCCGCCAGAAAAATGGATGAACGACCCAAACGGATTGTTATTCTATAATGATACCTATCATCTTTTTTATCAATATTATCCAGATGATATCGTGTGGGGACCTATGCATTGGGGACACGCTACCTCTAAAGATTTAATTAAATGGAAGCATAAACCTATTGCATTATATCCTGATAAATTAGGTTATATATTCTCTGGGAGTGCTGTGATGGACATAAATAACACCAGTGGTCTAGGTACAAAAGACAATCCACCTATGATTGCCATTTTTACCTACCACCTTATGGAAGGAGAAAAAGCTGGACGAAAAGATTATCAAACCCAAGGTATAGCCTATAGTCTAGATGAAGGAGAAACGTGGACTAAATATGAAGGAAATCCAGTTATTGGTAATGAGACTAATATTAAAGATTTTAGGGACCCAAAAGTGATATGGCATAAAGCCTCTAATAAATGGGTAATGTCATTAGTAGCTGGTGATCGCGCAAAATTTTATAGCAGCCCAAACTTAAAAGACTGGACATTAATGAGCGAGTTTGGAAAAGATAAAGGCGCTCACGGTGGTGTTTGGGAGTGTCCCGACTTATTCCCTCTCGCAGTATCTGGTAGTGAAGAAACAAAATGGGTATTATTTATAAGCACTAATCCTGGCGGTCCAAATGGAGGTAGTGGTACTCAATATTTTGTAGGAGATTTTGATGGAACATCTTTTACAACAGATCAAAAAGATATTAAATGGTTAGACTATGGTACAGACAATTATGCTGGAGTCACATATAATGGTTTACCTGATAGCACACGTACTTTTATAGGTTGGATGAGTAACTGGAACTATGGACAACAAACTCCTACAGAGGTATGGCGGAGTGCAATGACGCTTCCGCGAAAATTAACACTCATAAAAAATGAAAACGACTATCTTTTAAAAAGTTATCCGATAGAAACGATAAATGAATATAGTTATGAAGCCACTACTCACAAAGCAATTAAACATACTATGTCCATCTCAAGTAAAAACTTTAATGAAATGCGATTAGACTTTACTATTCCGGGTGAACTAGATGACTTCCAGATTAATTTTACCAATACAAAAGAAAATTCTTTAAAAATAGGTTACAAAAAAGAAAGTAACACGTTCTTTATAGATCGTCGTGAGTCTGGAAAAGTAAGTTTTGAACCACGTTTTGCAGAAGCTATTCATACAGCTCCAGGTATTCAAACAACCACAAAAGATATGACTTATTCGATTTTTATGGACGCATCTTCTATTGAGTTTTTTGTAAATGGTGGAGAAGTAGTGATGACAGAGCATATTTTTCCAGACACTCCTTATACAAAAATGACTTTCACTAATAATGGTGAAGAAGCTATTGTGCCACTTAAAACTAGTAAAATAAAGAGGATATGGGATTGATACCCTTGAAATTTTCTTTCAAAAAACTTGAATAAATAAACTATAAATTATAAGATATACGCCTTTTCGGGTATTGAAATTAAAGCTATGAAAGACATTATAAAATGGAGTATTACTGTTGCATTGGCTGGGTTTTTATTTGGCTTTGATACGGTAGTAATAAGTGGCGCAAATACGCCTATTAAAGAACTATGGAGATTGAGCCCATTTATGCACGGTACTTTTATTATGAGTATGGCGCTCTGGGGAACCGTTGCTGGATCTTTATTGGGTAGTATTCCTACCAAGCGTCTAGGAAGAAAGAAAACTCTTTTCTGGATAGGTGTTTTATTTTTTATATCGGCTGTAGGTTGTGCATTATCTACCGATCCTTATTTATTTTCATTTTTTAGATTTATAGGAGGTGTTGGCGTTGGTGTTTCTTCGGTAGCTGCTCCTATTTACATATCAGAAATTACTACGGCAAACAATCGTGGTAAACTAACTGCTTTGTATCAGTCTTGCATTGTTTTTGGGATATTAATCGCTTTTATTTCTAACTGGTTATTAAAAGGGTTTGATGGAGCAAATGACTGGCGATGGATGTTAGGTGTAGAGGCAATTCCTGCATTGTTATATACTCTTATGATTATGAAAGTTCCTAATAGTCCTAGATGGCTTGTGCTACAAAAAAAGGATTCTGAAGGAGCTTTGCAAGTACTTTATAAGATGTATGATCCCGCTTCTGCAAAAGCGAAACTTGAAGAAATACAAATGAATATCTCTACTGTACAAAACAAAGATAAACTCTTCCAAAAAAAGTACAGTAAATTACTATGGCTTGCATTCTTGATTGCATTCTTCAATCAATTATCTGGGATCAATTTTGTCTTATATTATGCTCCTCAAATTTTAGAACAAGCTGGTTTAGGTGGTGCCGAATCGCTTTTTAACTCTATTGCTATTGGTATTGTAAACTTGATATTTACTATCATAGGTGTTCGATTAATCGATAAATTAGGGCGTAAACAACTCATTATTATTGGCTCTATAGGATATATCATTAGTCTCATTATGGTGGGCGTGTGTTTCCAGATGAAATTAGACTCGACGTTGCTACTTACCTTTATATGTCTTTTTGTAGCCTCTCACGCTATTGGACAGGGAGCAGTGATATGGGTGTTTATTTCTGAGATTTTCCCTAATTCCGTTAGAGCTTATGGGCAGTCTTGGGGTACAAGCACACATTGGGTGTTTGCAGCTATAATTACACTAATCACTCCCTTTTTTATAGATAAAGCAGAAGGTATTCTACGAAATGATTTGTGGTATATTTACTATTTCTTTGCAGGTATGATGGTTTTACAGTTAATTTGGGCTGTTACTAAAATGCCTGAGACCAAAGGGAAATCACTTGAAGCATTAGAAAAAGAACTTCTTCTAAAAAATGAGCAAACAACTTAAAATTGCCTGTTATGGCGAGATACTTTGGGATATATTCCCTGATAAAAAAAGATTAGGAGGAGCGCCTCTTAATGTAGCAATGCGATTGCATTCGTTTGGGGCTAGTGTCTCTATGATAAGCGCTTTAGGAAATGACACGCTAGGAAAAGAAGCCCTTTCTGTTATAAAAGATATTGGATTAGAGACCACAGATATACAACGCAATGATAAAGCTACAGGTCAGGTAACTGTTTCTCTAGATCCTAAGGGAAATGCCTCTTATGAAATAGAAAACGATGTTGCTTGGGATCACATCCCGTGGACAGAAAAAAATGTGCACACCGTTACAGAAGCAGATGCTCTTGTATTAGGAAGTCTCGCATTTAGATCGGCAATAATAGATGAAGGTCTTGATGAAGAAGGAGCTTCAAGACCTAACGTAGAAGCAATAGAAGTTTTATTAGAACGATCAAAGTATACTGTATTTGACCTTAACTTAAGAGCACCTCATTATCATCTAGAAACGGTTGTTGCTCTTATGGAAGCCGCAGATCTCATAAAGCTCAATGATGAGGAACTAGAACTTATTGTTCTTGCCCTAGGAATAGAAGGAGAAACACTAGCAGACGAGCTCAAAATGCTTAGCGCTATGACAGAAACACCTACGATATGTGTGACATTAGGTAGCGAGGGCGCTATGCTTTTACACAAAGGAGGTATTCATACTCAGACAGGTTTTTCTGTAACAGTTAAAGACACTGTAGGTGCAGGAGATAGTTTTCTTGCCGCTTTACTATTTGGTTTACTTTCTGGAGAGCATCCAGATGATACACTTGAAGTGAGTTGTGCTGTTGGAGCTATTGTAGCTAGTAAACAAGGAGCTCATTGTGAAGTTACTCCTAAAGAAATTGATGTGTTATTGCCCGATGACTAAACTATTTTGGCACAACATTAATTTAAAATTATAAAAGAAACTGCCCTTAAAGTCACCCGAAGGTCATCGCTCCAATATGAAATTTGTGTTTTTGCCATCATCAGGCTTTCTATGATGTTCCAAACAGTCATTTACCATCTCATTATATTATCTGTACTCCAACAACCATAACCTATTACCCAAAAGTGACGACCCCTCCTAGTCTAACTAACCTTTTGCAACGGTCTCATATTCATATTTTGTACACCAAACTAAGTGAGCTGTCAATCTCGATACACTATCTCCATTAATCTTTTGTTGTACCATAAACCAAAGGTAGGATTTTTTAGAAGCTAAAGCGAAATGCACTAAAGTGCATAGTTTTAACTATTTTTGAGATCAATAAAACATAATAAAAAGATTTGGCTTGTGGCTAATTCGAAAGTAATCGTTTATTTTCTGCCCAACTTGCCATATATTTAACGTTGTAGCTAATTTAAATCAACATTCGTCCTTATCAACGAGCAATTTTCCCCAATCGTTCAATTTCCACAAAACATCGACCAATTTTTGACCCAAATCCGTTAATTGATATTCCACTCTCGGAGGAAGTTCATTAAAGGATTTTTTGGTCAATAATCTATCTGAAACCATTTCGCTCAAATGTTGATTTAACACTCTTCTATCGACTTGATTAATTCCTCTTAAAAATTCACTCGGTCTTTTTTTGCCTTCGTGAATTTGCCAAATAATAGGGATTTTCCACTTTCCGCTAATTGTGTTGACCGCTTTTTCTAACGGACAGATTTTATTTTCGACTACCAATTCCTTTGTATCCATAATATTGACTTTTTTATCCCATACTGACAAAAATATGCGGTATTGATTTCTGTATTTCAAGACCATAAATTTGACGGAATTTTAAACAATAAATTTATGAAAATATTAAGAATTGACTCAAGCGTTAGAATTGAGCAATCGAAAACGAGAATGCTGACCGACTATTTTCTCGAACAACTGAAAAACCAAAGCGACTATTTATTAAAAAGTAGAGATGTTGGCATAAATCCGCCAAAATTCCCGACAGATGAATTTATCAAAGCAAATTATACACCTGAAACGAACAGAACGCAAGAAATGAAAAATGTACTTGCATCTTCTAACACTTTAATAGACGAACTAATTGATAGCGACAAAATAATAATTGCATCACCAATGTACAATTTTTCAATTTCGGCAACCTTAAAAGCGTATATTGACAACATAGTGAGAGTTGGCAGAACATTTACATTGACCGAAAACGGAGAGATGAAAGGACTTTTAGGCAGCAAAAAAGTTTTGGTAATCACAGCAAGAGGAGCAATGTCATACGAGAAAGGCGAAGTGCTTCAACCATTCGATTTTCAAGAAAACTATTTAAAATCTTTGCTCAACTTTTTGGGAATAAGCGACATAACTTTCGTAAACACAGAGGCACAGGATTTCGGAACAAAGGAATTGAAAAACAGTAACTTTGAGCATTCAAAAAACCAATTATCGGAATTGGCAAAAATATGGTAAGCCAAGAAATCAAAAATAGAAAAGGTGCGAGAAAATCGCAGGACATTCCAAAAGACGTGTTGGCCTTGCTCAACAAAGGTGAAATTCCAACTGTAAACCTCACGGAATGGTTGGCGGTCGACCAAACCGAATTGATTAAAAATGCGTTTCCGAAAATAGGCTTGAAAGATAGTATTGAACCTATCACAAAAGCAATAGAACAACAGAAAAAGCCTTCCACAATGAGTTCGATAAAGCTCATTGGACTAAGTCTTTACCAACATTGCGGCAATTCCTTAGCGTCAATAATTGGACTTTTGAGCAATCACGAATCGGACACCATAAGATGTTATGCGACTTATTTAATCGCTTTGAATACCGACTTGACCATTTCAGAGAAACTCGAACAATCAAGAAAATTAATTGCCGACAAACATTTTGGCGTTAGGGAAATCGTTTGGATGGCATTAAGACCTGAAATCGAAAAAAATCTTTCAGAATCTATCCACATATTAAGTAAATGGACTAACGACTCTGATCAAAATATAAGAAGATTTACAACCGAATCGACCAGACCAAGAGGAGTTTGGTGCAAACATATCGAGACATTAAAAGAAAACCCTGAACAAGCATTGCCTATTTTGGAACCATTAAAATCGGACAAATCAAAATATGTTCAGGACAGCATTGGGAATTGGCTCAACGATGCAAGTAAGAGCAACCCCGACTTTGTTATCGGACTTTATAAAAAATGGAAATCGGAATCGCCAACAGCGGAAACTGAAAAAATACTAAAGCGAGCGTTAAGAACAATCGGGAAATAAAACTAGCTATAGCATTGTATAAAAATAATAGCGACTTTGGTGCTTAACCGAAGTCGTTTTTATATATTTAGCGTCAGTCTCAATCGGAATGGTTCGCGTTTCAAATTCTGCTACTATTCTTATACGTGACCGTTGTGGCACATTAAACCAAAAAACTCAAATTGAAAATTTATTGGACGAGTTTAGAATTTAATTCAAAACATATAGAAAACAAAAGGTAGCAATATAAATATCACTACCTTGTAATTTATAAATTTTGTATCGCTATTTTAGGACAAGACAATCAATAGTAATCTGAACTTAATTTAACACAAAACCTGTCTGAAAGATGGGGGAATGATCACTCAGTAGAGATAGCTAGTAAACTAGAAACTGTTTCCTGCTGAGGGAAACATCTGGATTCACAAAAAAATCTTTAAAATCATCGAGTATCATATCTCTTTAAGTTTAAAACAAAAACAATGCATATCTAAAGTAGAACTTAGATAATTTTTTTGATTTTTTACGGAAAACCGTAAAAAACATTAAAATGATAGCCTTAAGTTTACATTGTGCTATAAGGGAATAACTTTTTTTGTTCTTATACACTTTCTGATTCAGACGTTATGTAGGGGTAACTAGAATCAAAATTTTCGACAAAGCTCTTAACAATATATTGTTAAGAGTTTTTGTTTGTAACAACTTTTTGACTTGACCCCTATTTTTTCATAAAAGTTACCCTAAACAAAAAAAGCCCTTCCAAACAGGAAAAGCTCTTCACCGGATTCAACTACAAATCCATACCACGTGTGACGTGGCCGACACAACTTCTTCAAAAGTACTATATACTGTTTTAAAACCAAAAAAGCCCACAATTTGTGGGCTTTAGTAGCGGTCTGGACGAGACTCGAACTCGCGACCCCCTGCGTGACAGGCAGATATTCTAACCAACTGAACTACCAGACCGTTCCTTCTATTTTTGAGACTGTAAGGTTGTCTTAATGTTTTCAAAATCTCAATACAACGTTGCTATTGCTTTGTTGCGGGTGCAAATATACAAGCCTTTTTCTTTTGCGCAAACAAAAAAATAATTTTTTTACACAAATTTTTGACGCTCGACTAAAAAGCTTGTCAAGATAGGGGAAAAACCACGTTCTATTACTGCTGGAACATACTTAATATGGTATTGTGCACAACGCAGTTCTAAGTTTTTAAAATACGTGCTTACAGATGCTTTATAGATCTCTCTAATATTATCTGCATACAAATTAATAGCCTCGCCACTCTCTACATCTACAAACTTACGCGGACTATTACTAAATTCAAAATTATACTCTTTTTCTTCGCTATAGGTATGAAATAGCACCACCTCGTGTTTATTGTATTTTAGATGTTGCAGTGCTTCAAACAATTCTTCTTGCGCTACATCATCTTGCAACATATCAGAAAATAAAAAAATCATTGAGCGACGTTTTAATTTTTCAGCAATGAGGTGAAGGTGTTTGTAGGTGGCTGTTTTCTTTTCTGCTTTCGCGAAAGCGGGATCTAGCAAACCTCCTAGTTGATCTAATAACATATGATGATGCCTGTCACTACCCTTCTCTCCTGAGTAAAACTCATAATCTTCACCATAAATACTCATTCCTACAGCATCAAGTTGCTTTTTCATAAGATTCATAATGGCAGCACTAGCCAATGTAGAAAAGCTTATTGTGTTGAGATTTGTAAGACTATAT
>CALKZS010000173.1 GCA_938002835.1 uncultured Dokdonia sp.
TCGTCAGATTTTGTTAAGTAAATAATACCCTCTATAAGACCTACAATACCTGTAGCCATTAAAATAAAGACTCCTACTCCTAAGCAAAGTGTAGCATATCCAATTACTGTAGCTACAGCTAAAATAATACCTTCTTTTTGATTACCTAGTATGAATTTGTGTACTCCAAATGACCCTAAAATAATAGCAAGAATCCCAGCTAACATCTTTTTGTTTTCTTGACTATCTGTCATTTTATTCCACTCTTCTTTTACATCTCCAGCAGCTTCTTTTACTTCATCTGCAATATCATTTGCTGTTTCTTTAGCTTGATCTGCAATATTCTTGTCTTCATTTTCAGGAGCATCTCCTGGTATTTGATCTTCTGCCATCTCTTTGGTTTTTTAGTTATAAATATTATGTGATAAATCTACAAAAGATATTTGTAATACCACTTATTTATTTTCTTAGTCAAAAAATTAACCTATAGCTTCTCAAAGCTCAATTTTATTATCTTCTGAATCTAGTATCTTACCAAATTTTCCATAAATATAATTTATTAAAAACCCTTGGCTTCATACATACGCCTATGTGTTAAGAAAAACGAGCAAGTATTTTATCTACAATAGTTTGCGACAATTTTATCTTGCTTTCTACAGTCCATCCTGCAATATGCGGTGTGAGCAATACATTATCTTGAGAAATAAGATATTGTAAAGGCACTGGCATTTCTTCTCTAGTTGTAAATAAATTTTCAAACGACAGGTTTTCATATTCTAATACATCTAGCCCTGCTCCTAAAATCTTCTTACTTTTTAATGCCGTAACAAGATCTTCTGTTGCAACAGACTTACCTCTAGCTGTATTTATGAGATAAAATGGTTTTTTAAATCCTTCAATAAAATCTTTATCTATCATTTTATTGGTCTCTGATGTCCAAGGTGTATGCAAGCTCACAACATCAACTCTTTCTTGAAACTCTTTTAATGTAACTTGTGTAGCATCTTGGTTATCCACACTGTCTTTAATATCATAACATAACACTTCACAATCAAAACCTCTCAGTTTTTTTGCAAAAGCTTTGCCCATATTACCATATCCAATAATCCCTACAGTCTTTCCTTCTAACTCAATACCTCGATTAGGCTCTCGATTCCAATGTCCTTCTTTTACCTCACGATTAGATCTATTTAAATGATTAAACAAACTTAATAGCATTCCTAAGGCTTGTTCTCCCACAGCATTGCGATTACCTTCTGGCGAATTTATAAGATAAATTCCTTTTTGCTCTGCATACGACGTATCTATACTCTCCAGACCAGCTCCTACACGTGCAATAAACTTAAGATTAGTAGCTGCATCAATAAACAAGCTATCTATTTTAAACCTACTACGTATCACAATACCATCATAGGTACCTATTATTTTTTCAGTATCAGATTTTGAGATGGTATAATTTTCATCATTTTGATGTCCCGCCTCATTGAGTTGCTCAAGGAGTAGTGGATGGTTTTTATCGAGGTGTAAGATTTTCACAAGTGTGTTATTTATATTTTCGGGTATTCAGTTTGTGTTTTTTCGTGCTGAACTTCTCCAGTATGTGCCACAGATTTCTTTTCAAATAAAAGAATATGTACTTCTTCTCCTTCTGCTGTTGCAGGGCAATGTTCTACACCTTTTGGGACTACAATTATTTCTCCTTGATTAACCGTCTCAGACCATTCTTTTGTGGGGTTACCGCTTTCGCGAAAGCGCATTTCTAACACTCCCTTTTGTACAAAAAACAACTCGTCTTCATCCTTATGACTATGCCAGACAAACTCTCCTGATATTTTTGCAATAATCACCTGCATATCATCTACTGTGGCAATTTGATGTGGTAACCACTGCTTTGTAAATTTTGAATATTTTTCTTTTACGTTTATAGGTTTAGATTTCATAACTGAAAAAAGATTTAAATTTCTTGTAAAAAACAATTATTGAACAAATTAAGAAAGGTATTCCTGAAATAATAGAGTATAAGAAAGAACTTCCCTTTTTTAAAAAAATTAACACCAGAATATAACTAATAAATAGTGATAGTACTCCAGTTAGAGTCATTCTACCTTTTGAAAAAACAACATTAAACTTAAAAAAAGAAAGAATCAAGAGCAGCTTTCCTATGATAGACAAAATTGCTATAAAAAATAATGGATAATCTATCAAACTTGAAGATGATTTAAATAATAAAAACATAAATCCAAAATCTACTAAAATAATCGGTCCTATTCCACCTCTAACTGCAACTAAAATTAGTGAATGAGCAACTATTAAACCTATTTTAAACTTTACACTCATAACCTAAAACAACTTTATGATTTCTATAGGTACTCGCATAGGTTTTGCTTCTGGCATTTTGAGTAAACACCAGTTTGTAACTGCACTCACTAGCATTTTATCTTCTCCTTTGCGGCGTATTGTGGTATGACGTATAGAAGTTGCCGCAGTAAACGACTTTACACACGTAGTCACTACAATCTCATCTCCTTCAAAAGCTGCTGCTTTATATGTAATATGATGATCTATGACTACCCAAGCCATTTTTTTAATACCTAGACGTTCTTCTGCGGGGTCTTCGTCTTTAAAGTAGTCTTTTGTAGTGTGGTTCCAATGTTTTGAAGCGGCGATTTGTACCCAATCTAAGTAAATCACATTATTTACGTGACCCAACACATCTATGGCAGATGCTGGTACTGTGAGATGATATTCGAAGCTTCTGTCTTTCAAATGCCCAGTACCATTTTTGCAATCCAGAAATAAATTAAAATCCCAAAAATGTCATTACTTGTAGTAATAAATGGCCCTGTTGCAATTGCAGGATCAATACCTCGTTTATCTAAAAACAAAGGAATAAATGTGCCTATAATTCCTGCCATCACGATGACTGCAAATAATGATATAGAAATTGCGATGGCTGCTCTTGTATCTCCATACCAAATTGCTGTAAAAGCAAAAAGTGCAAGCCCTAATAACAATCCATTAAGTGCTGCGAGCAGCATCTCTTTTAATAATCTATTCCCTATACTCCCTTTTACATCGTCATTTGCAAGCCCCTGCACAATAATAGCACTAGATTGCACCCCTACATTTCCTGCCATTGCGGCAATAAGTGGGGTGTAAAAAAACAATAAAGCATAACGCTCTAATATATTTTCAAAACTTCCCATTATCGTTGCTGCACCCACACCTCCTACAAGTCCTAAAAACAGCCAGGGAAGCCTTGCTCTGGTAAGTGTAAGTATGCTATCATCTGCCTCTACATCTTGTGAGATACCTGCGGCAAGCTGGTAATCTTTCTCTGCTTCTTCTTTTATAAAATCTACAATATCATCTATGGTAACACGTCCTTTTAATACCTTTTGATCATCTACTACAGGAATGGCTTCTAGATCATATTTCTGCATTAGTTTTGCAACATCTTCTGCAGGATCATTTACATTAACAAAATCTACTTTTGGGATATATATTTCAGATATTTTTGTTTTTGTATCTGAAGTAAGAAGGTCTTTTAATGACAATCTCCCTATGAGTTGGTCTTCTTTATTTACAACATATACAGAGTGTACCCTCGTTACCTCTTCTGCCTGTCGTCGCATCTCTCTCACACAACCAGCTACAGTCCAGGTCTCCTTTACTCTTACCAGTTCTTTTGCCATTAATCCTCCTGCACTATTCTCGTCATACTGGAGCATTTCCTGTATGTCTGCTTTGTGCTCTTCATCTTCTATCTGTGCAATTACCTGTTGTTGGATCTCTTCATCTAGCTCTGCAATGATATCTACCGCATCATCGGTATCCATCTCTTCTACCTCATCTGCAATTTCTTCTGGTGTGAGGTTATCTAGTAGTTTTTCACGCACATCTTCATCGAGTTCCATTATCGCTTCAGATGTTTGCTCACTATCGAGCAAAAGAACGAGATATGCAGCTTCTTCGGTATTAATAGCATCAAGGATCTCTGCAACATCTGCGTGGTGAAGATCTACTAACAGCTCTTTAAGCGCAGCATCATCTTGAACACTTATGGATGTTCTCACTTGATCTAGAAGGTCGCTACTTACTTTAAATGGCATTGATATAGATTTGCTAGTAGCGGCAAAGATAGGAATCGCATATCATCTTACATAGATAAGAGCTTAGGAGTTTTTGTAGCTTATAGAACAATTAGAAAAGGTCTAGCTTAGATCTTCTTCTATCTCCCTAGTAAGTGTTATAAAATCTTGTACTGAGAGTTGTTCTGGTCGTAGGTTTAGTGTTTCGCTTTCGCGAAAGCGATCACTCAATGCAAAGCCTTTTAAACTATTGCGCAGTGTTTTTCTTCGCTGTTGGAAAGCTGCTTTTACTACTTTAAAAAGCATTTCTTCTGTGCAACCTATGTTTGTATAATCTTCTTTACGTTGCAATCGAAGCACACCACTATCTACTTTAGGAGGCGGAATAAAAACGGTAGGAGGTACTGTAAAAAGATAGGTTGCATCATAAAATGCTTGTGCCAGTACCGATAAAACCCCATAGGTTTTACTTCCGTGAGTTGCACAAATGCGCATTGCTACTTCTTTTTGAAACATCCCTGTAAATTCCGGAATGCGTTCTTTATGTTCTATTGTTTTAAAAACAATCTGAGTAGAAATATTGTATGGGAAATTACCTGTAATCGCCAATTGCTTTTCTGGATATATGGTATCTAAATCATACTTAAGAAAATCTGCTTCTAGCACTGTAAACTTCTCATCATTGAGCTTATGCTCTAAAGTAAATGAGCTGCGTAAATACTCGATAGATTCTGTATCGAGGTCCATCACGGTGAGTTGTATGGGTTTTGCTAGAATATATTTTGTGAGTACGCCAGTTCCAGGTCCTATTTCTAGTGCGTGGTCATAGTTTTCTAACGTGAGCGTGTTTGCAATATCTTGAGCGACGGTCTCATCGCCCAGAAAGTGCTGTCCTAAGTGCTTTTTTGCCTTTATTCCCTGATCTCGGTTATTACGAGTAGAATGTGGCTTTTCAAACTTTCGTTTTGATTTGTGCTTTGCCATTAATGTTGAGAGATTACCTCAAGTTCTGTTCTAAAAGAAACACATTTTCCAGCAAATTGAGCTCCTGCTGCTTGAAGTCGCTCTTGATCTTCTGCATAATATGCTTCTAGATGTTCCTGACTAGGGCATCCATATTGCACAGAGTATGTCACACCACCCATTTCTTCATCTACTCGTACTTTAGTCAACAGGGCTTTTACAAATTTTCCAGTCGCAATTACTTCAGGAATATGTGTTTGTTGCATCCAAGAAAGCCATTCTTTCTCTATAGACTCTTCTACATTTATAGTGACATTATATATAATCATCTAATATATTTTAGAACACAAAAGTACATCGATCTTAGGTAAGAACTATTAATTAATTGCATCTCCGCGTAAATTCCTAAAGCGTTTTTGTGCCTCTACATAGTAAATACTATCTGCAAGATCAAAAATGATACGTTCATAATTATCTTTTGCTTTTTCGACATTATTAAGAGGTCCTTCATATAATCTTGCAAGGCGATAGTATGCATCGTCTGCTAAGATGCCATCGCTGTAATATTCTATAATAGTCTCGTAGTTTTTTCTTGCTTTTTCAAAAGCCTCTTTTTCTTCATACAACTTTGCTTGAGATAACAGGGCTTCGTCTTCTATTTTTTCTCCTTTATGTATCTCTAAGATATCATCATACAATGCAAGTGCCTTGTCTTTCTCATTCTTATATGAGAATAAATCTGCCTTTGCATATTTTTTTAGAGCTGTTTGCAAACTATCATCTACAGAGTTATCTCTTATGACGAGCAATAACTCTAAGGCATCATTTGCAATAAGTTGAGTAGCTCCCTTTTTGAGTACATCAAGTTGTTGCTCTGCCCAATCAAAATCTCCTTTATAGTAACTTGTTTTTGCTACTTTAAATCTCGCCTCTTGAGAGATTACATTATTCTGTATTTTATTTTGTATTTGAGAATAGTATATCAATGCTTGATTAAATTGCTCTTTAAGCACCAATATATCTGCTAGTTCCATTTTGAGACGTGCTTCATCAAAACGACCTCTTGGTCTTTTTATAGCTTCTTTTAAATAGTTAATCGCCTCATCAGGATTTCCCATATTAAAGGCTACAAAATGTGCATAGTCTACTTGGATATGTATCGAGTAATCTATAATAGTAGGATTACTTAAAAGCGTTTCAAATTGCTGTTTGATTTCCAACTTCTTTTCTTCTGAAGTTGCTCTTGTAATAGCTATTTTCAACAATTTTTGTTCTGACTCTAATAGCACATCTTCATCTGTAGGGTTTTCTTTTAAAAAATTTAGAATGTCTATAGCATCATCATATGCTTTTTCTTCTATAGCAATATCTCCTAGACTTACCAGTCCTTCATAGCTTCCGTCTGTGCGGCGATAGATTGCTTTTTGCTGTACAAAAGCTTTATCATATTGCTTTTGTTGAATAAATAACCAACTTAAAAGCTCATTATAGATAACACTCTGATTTTTCTGTAACCTTTTTAAAAGTGTTTTTCTAAAAATGATGTTTGCTTCATTAAGAGGATCATCTGTAATATATAATGCAAATGTGCGTTGTATAACGCTTATATACTTTGGCGTTTTTATGAGCAAGTCTAAATTTGCTGTAAACATCTTTTCTATCTCTCCTAGTTCTCCATATAGCTTTGCGAGTTGCACACTATAATTTGAGTTAGGGTTTGCAATCGTTCCTGCTTCATAGGCACTTACTGCTTGCCCTAATAAACTATGATCTTGAAATGTGCGTGCTACAATATGGGTGTTCATTGTTCTTTCTGAAACACCATTAATCGCTCTTTGATAATATGAGCTTGCTAGTGAGTCATTACCACTAAGCTGCTCATTATAACCCAGCTCTACCATCAAAAAGCCTTTGTCTCTCATTTTTGGCAAATAAGAAGATAGCTCTTCTCGCGCTTCATCATACTTTTCTAACTGCTGATAGCTTTTTGCGAGACCTGACAAAAGTGTTTTATTTCCAGGCTGTTTTTTGAGTACTTTTTTATAAGTAAGAATTGCCTTTTCAAACTCTCCTTGATCTGCATAGTTACGAGCGAGTTGTTCTGATTGTGCTTTCGCGAAAGCGTAACAACACAATACACATAAAATCGTTAACACAAAATACTTCTTCATATCTTTAAAGATAACTAAAAACGCGCCAAAGTACATACTCTGGCGCGTTTCTTATACTATTTAGAATTCTTTCTCATAAAGAACACAATCTTCAAGTGTTTTATACTCTTTTAATAATGGATGCTTAAATGTCATTTTTTTAGTCATTCCTAGTTTTTCCATAACTCTCTCAGACTTATCATTTATTAAGGGACATATAGATTTTATGGTTTTTAAACCGAGATTGTTAAATGCATAATCTAGACACTTCTTTGCTCCTTCGGTAGCATATCCTTTTCCCCACTCTTTTTGTTCTAATCTCCAACCTATATCTATACAAGGTGTAAAATCTGACTCAAAGTTTTGTTCTGATATCCCAATAAAACCAATAAATTCATTATTCTCTAATTTATCAACTGCAAAGTAACAAAATCCTTTTTCTAAAAATTGACTTTTCATCCTATCAACAAATTGCTCCGTTTGCACTTTACTTGCAGTACTTGGAAAATACTCCATTACTCTAGGATCAGAGTTAATAACTGCCATTTTAGGTTTATCGTTTTCAGTCCAATTTCTAAAACCTAATCTTTCAGATTTAAAAGTATATTTTTCCATTTTGTTTTTGCTAATGCTAATTAAAGAATCACAGAGAACTAGTCTATCATTTCAAATCCACAATATGGCACTAATACTTTAGGTATTTTTATTCCTTCTGGAGTCTGGCAATTTTCTAAAATACCTGCTAACACACGAGGTAATGCAAGCGAACTTCCGTTAAGTGTATGTGCTAGTTTATTCTTCCCATCTGCATCTTTAAAACGCAATTTTAATCTATTTGCTTGGAAGGTCAAAAAATTAGATACAGAACTAATCTCTAACCAGCGATCTTGTGCTGTAGAAAACACTTCAAAATCATAGGTGAGGTGTGCCGTAAACCCAAGGTCTCCTCCACAAAGACGCAGTACCCTGTATGGCAACTCAAGTTCATCAAGAATAGTTTTTATATGCTCGACCATCTCATCCAATGCTATCGCGCTGCGATCTGGATGCTCGATGCGCACAATCTCTACTTTATCAAACTGATGTAATCTATTTAAACCACGTACGTGTGCTCCATAAGATCCTGCCTCACGACGAAAACAAGGTGTATATCCTGTACAAGTGATAGGTAACTCATCGTGTGTACGTAAATCACCTCTAAACATATTAGTCACTGGAACTTCTGCCGTTGGGATCAAATATAAATCGTCTTCTGTGACGTGATACATCTGTCCTTCTTTATCTGGAAGCTGTCCTGTACCAAAACCAGAAGTCTCATTTACAAGGTGTGGAACTTGGTATTCTGTATAACCAGCAGCTGTATTTTTATCTAAAAAATAACTAATAAGTGCTCTTTGTAATCTGGCTCCTTTTCCCTTAAAAACAGGGAAACCAGCTCCCGTAATTTTAGTCCCTAGTTCAAAATCTATGATATCATATTTTTTTGCTAGTTCCCAGTGTGGTTGTGCTCCATCGTGTAAGGCAGGAATATCTCCTTTTCTAAACACCTCTACATTATCTTCATCTGTATTCCCTTCTGGCACACTCTCGTGAGGAATATTAGGAAGTTGATATAGCAAGCTTTGCAACTCTTCTGAGGCAGCATTGAGTTGTTCTTGCAATGTTTTAGATTGCTCTTTTAAACCTGCTGTTTTTTCTTTAAGAAGGTTTGCTTTTTGAACTTCTCCGCTTTTAAAAAACATTCCTATTTTTTTAGAAAACTTATTGCTATCTGCTAGCACTTCATCCAATTTTGCTTGTGAGCTACGACGAGTCTCATCTGCTACGATTACTTGATCTAGCAAACTTACCGCATCTATATTTCTTTTAGATAATGCTGTTGCATATACGTCTTTATGTTCTCTTATTTGTGCTACTTCTAGCATAGTACAATCTCTTTAATAATAATGATCGGTAAATTTACAGGATTCTAGCTTGAGATAAACCACAAAAAATAAATAATCGTGAGTTATCTGGTTTTAATTTTTATGACTCCTTACTCTTTAACTTCTTTCTCCTCTTTAGCCTCTAATTCCTTTTTTTCTTTGCGTTCTTTTTGCTTTGCATACTTCTCAACAGAAGGAGATTTTTTATCTAAATAGTCTTCACTATCTAATACCCATTCATTGTGTTTAAACCAGTCCCAAGAAACAGAGGCAAGATCTACCTCTGGATCAATTAACAGTTTTGAGGGACGACCATTTACACGTACTCTGCACTTTGCATAAATAGCAACTTCTTTTCCTAAAGCATCTTGTTCTCTTTTAACGTGTTGTGCAAATTGCCAGATAATATCTGGTTTTGTCCTGATATTGCGCTGTTGTCTTTTGGTAAGGTATTTTTTATAATCAAGTTTCCTCTTTTTACCTGTTTCTTTGTCTTCCATTGTAAAAGAAACCGTTCCTCCTTTAGAACGTAACATCATACGCCAGCTCAGGCGGTGTCCTTCCTCTGTCCATAACACATTATCTTCTATAATATGTTGTCGCAACGGCAATCCTATTTGAACTATAAAATATAGACCAAATACAGAGAGCATCGCTGTTTTATATGATGGAACAATTACATTAGTTACTGCTTCTTTTGAACCTTCATAATACGTTTTCCATCTTTTTAGAAATAGATTATAAATCACTTTTGGCTCATAGAAAAACACTGTAAACGCCAGTGACATATATGGGAAAATCCCAATCTGAAATACTATAGAATTAAATAGGTGGAAGAAAATAGAAACAAAAAACGCCCATTTTCTAGTTTTTTTCCAGAGTAATGCCGGGATAATTAATCCATCAAATAATATCCCTACATAGGAGATTACCCAATGTGCCCATCGTTCTTGAAGTATAGGTCCTACAATGTAATAATCCCGGCGCCCTCTCATTAATATTTGTGGCACTGTCGCATCTAACCAATCTGGATATAACTTTGCAATAGACCCGTATGTATATACAATCCAAAGTTGAAGAATAATAAATAACGTTACCCAGCGAGGCATACTGTTATCTCTTATGCTTTCGCGAAAGCGAGCATCTAAAGAAAAAGATCTATTTGCAGGAAGTATTGCCATAATCCATAACAACAGCATAAGTAAGTAGTAGTGGTTATTGTAGGCACTTTTTTGCATTAAATACACGACACTCCACATTACGGCATATCCTATAATAGCTAGTCTATATTTATATCCTAGCATTACCATCACCCCAAAAATGCCCATCACGGCAAACCACGCATACATTTGTGGACCTGTTCCTGGAAACTGCTGGAAAAAATCAAACCCAATAAAATTGAAAGTGAAATCTGGCTCTACAAAAATGCGTCTTACCCATCCTGTAGCAATAGCTCCCCAAGCCTCGGCAGCGATTAAAAAACCAAAAAATACTCTAAAAACAGCAAGAGCGCTGTTATCTATTCTTGTAAAGAGTAATTTATCGAGTCTCATAGTAAGGTCTATACTTATTATTAATGTGATGTAATATACAATCTTGAGAATTTTTCGTCTGCTTGCATTGCAACCACAAGATCATCTACACTATCAAATGTTTGTTCATCACGTATACGTTTGAGAAGCTGTATTTCTAGTTTCTTCCCGTAAAGGTCTTTATTAAAATCAAAAAAATAAGTCTCTATAGATTGTGCATTACCTCCTACTGTGGGATTTGTTCCTATATTCATCATTCCATACACATTAACACCTTCTATCACACATTGCACCACATAAACACCTTGTGCCGGGATGAGTTTATAGTCTTCTTCAATGCGAAGATTTGCTGTGGGATACCCTATTGTGTTTCCTATTTGTTTACCATAAACTACCTTTCCAGAAAGTGAGAAAGGAATGCCTAAATAGTTATTGGCTAGATGTATCTCCCCTTGAGTTAATGCCTTTCGTATTTTTGTAGAACTTATGGCAACATCTTCTAGCTCTTGCTTTGAGATCTCTTCGACTTCAAAACCTAGTTTTTCTCCAAATTTTCGTAAATCTTCAATATTTGCATTGCGATTACGACCAAAACGATGATCATAACCAATGATTACTTTTTTTACATTAAGTGAGTTCACTAGAATTTCTTCTACAAAAGTCTCTGCGTGATATCTAGAAAAATCTAATGTAAAAGGATGTATCACAAGATGATCTAGTCCTATATTATGTAATAATTGTGCGCGCTCATCTATAGTATTAATAAGTTGTATAGAAGCATCTTTTTGTAATACCATTCTTGGGTGCGGAAAAAAAGTGAGCACACAACTCTCCCATCCATTTGCCCGTGCACTTTCATTGAGCCTGTCTATAATCTTACGATGTCCAAGGTGTACCCCATCAAAAGTTCCTATGGTAACTACTGTTCCTTTTTGAGAAGAGAATGTATGGGCGCTAGTGTGTGTTCTCAAATTTATTTTCCGTTAAAGGCGTTCATTGTATTATTTAATCCTGCACTTATAAAAGAAGCTATTACATCACTGCTTTTATCTAATCTTTCAGGTAAAGCTGCAACTTCTTGATCATTCCATTCTCCTAAAACATAATCTACTTGTCTTCCTTTTGAAAACTGATCACTTATCCCAAATCTAAATCTATTGTACTTAGTTGTGTTTAATTGTATCTGTATATCCTTAAGTCCATTATGACCTCCATCAGATCCTTTTGCTTTTACACGTATGGTTCCAAACTCTAAGTTAAGATCATCGGTAATCACAAGTAAGTTTTCTATTGGTATTTTCTCTTGCTGCAACCAGTATCTCACTGCTTTGCCACTCAGGTTCATAAAGGTATTAGGCTTTAGTATAAATACGGTTTTTCCTTTTACTTTTGTGGTAGCAATATCTCCTAGTTTTGCGGTTTCAAATGAGGTTTCTTGCGCTTTCGCGAAAGCGTCTACCACTTTAAAACCAATATTATGTCTGGTCTCTGTATACTTAGGTCCAATGTTGCCTAAACCAACAATAAGAAATTTTTTCATAGGATCTATCGCTTCTACTTCTATCGATGATTTTTTAAACAAACGATCGAAAAAAGCAAGCATAGTGTTATATTAAATGAGCAGTATAATTAGAATAGAAAAACAATTATTTTCTTACAGGTAAAAATACAAAATCACATACCGGAGTGCAAGTGATCTCACTGTATGATAAACAAAAAAAGCATCTTGTATATACAAGATGCTTTTAATATTATAAGAAGTGTAAGGATTACTCAGCAGCAGCCTCGTCAGCTGGTGCTCCTTCTTCTTCATCTTCGTCATCTTCGTCATCTACAACAGCAGTACGAGATGTTCTTACTTGACATACAACCGTATTTTCTGGGTGCATTATTGTAAGTTTATCACTTGCAAGTGCAGTAACATATAATTTGTTTCCAATCTTAAGTTCTGTAATATCTGCCTCAAGAAAATCTGGAAGATCTTTTGGAAGTGCTTTAACGCGTAATACACGGTTTGTTTTACGTAAAACACCACCATTACGAACACCTTTTGAGTTACCTGTAAAGTGTACAGGAATATCCATAGTTACTTCTTTATCTTCAAAAATCTGATAGAAATCTATATGTAAGATACGGTCAGTCACAGGATGAAACTGAATATCTTGTAATATAGCTAGTACGGTAACACCGTCTATTTCTATTTCTACTGTGTGCGCATCTGGAGTGTAAACCAAATTTTTAAACGCAAGCTCTGGTGCGCTAAAGTGTAGTGGCTCGTCCCCTCCGTATACTACGCAAGGTACCAGTCCAGCATTACGTAAGGCCTTTGTTGCTTTCTTGCCCACGCTTTCTCTTTTAGATCCTAGGATCGAAACTGATTTCATTGTTAAATAATTATAGTTAATAAAATATTACATAATAAATTTTGATGAAATGCTCGTGTTAGTATTTACACGGTGCATTACATCTGCAAAAAGTGGTGCGCAGGTTAATACCTTTACTTTATCACTTTTATGGGATTTTGGAATAGAATCTGTTACAATTAATTCTGTTAATTGACTATTCTCTATTTTATCATATGCATTCCCACTTAAAATTGCGTGAGAACAAATTGCTCGCACACTCAAAGCTCCTTTTTCAATCATAAGATCTGCTGCTTTTGTAAGAGTTCCTGCGGTATCTACCATATCATCTACAAGCACAACGTGTTGTCCCTCTACATTCCCTATGAGTTCCATATGAGAGATTACATTTGCTTTTGCTCGCTGTTTGTAACAAATAACAACATCACTCTCCATCGCCTTACTATATGCATATGCTCTTTTACTTCCTCCCATATCTGGAGAAGCAATTGTAAGATTATCAAGACCTAACTCTTTTAGATAAGGCAGAAAAATAGTAGACGCAAAAAGATGATCTACAGGTTTTTCAAAAAACCCTTGTATTTGATCTGCGTGCAAATCCATTGTTATAATACGTGTAGCTCCTGCGGTTTCCAATATACTTGCCATAAGTTTTGCTGCAATGGGTACACGAGGCTTGTCTTTACGATCTTGACGTGCCCACCCAAAATAAGGTATTACAGCGGTAATATGTCTGGCACTTGCTCGCTTTGCAGCATCTAGCATTAACAACATTTCCATCATATTATCACTTGATGGCATTGTACTCCCAATAATAAACACACGTGATCCACGCACAGACTCTTCAAAAGAGGGCTGAAACTCTCCATCGCTGTAAGTAGACGTAATGACATTGCCTAATGGTTGTCCAAAGGCTTTTGCAATTTTTTCGGCCAGTGGTTTGCTTTGTTGACAAGCAAAAATCTTCGGTTGCGGTATCGTAGCAGTCATCGTAAGTGACAGTTAATTAATAAACTAATATCAAGTTCCTCTTAAGGAGGTGCAAAAATAGTAATTAAAAATGAGTGTAGACCTACAAAAAACGTGGTTTTATAGTCTGTGCATCAAAATATTCTTTAATTTTGCAATCTCTTATTTGCCGAAATGGCGGAATTGGTAGACGCGCGCGACTCAAACTCGCGTTCCTTTGGAGTGTGGGTTCGATTCCCACTTTCGGTACTAAAGCTCTAATCTTTTGAGGTTAGAGCTTTTTTGTATCTTATTTTTATTTCTAAATTTAAAAACAAATGATTCACAATAAATCTTTATGAAAAAAGTAATTATTTATTGGTGTTACGCACTAAATCATCAAAAATTTCACCTTGTTGTTAATAAGTATTTAAACTGCTGATTATTATTAATTTAGAAATAAATGTCTACTTAGATTTATTAATCGATTAGATAACAGTTGACATATTTAATAGCTAAAACGATTAAAAAAGCTATTTTTTTTAAGAAAAAGGAACTTATCAACAGTTTTTTGTTAAAATGAGAAAAAACA
>CALKZS010000174.1 GCA_938002835.1 uncultured Dokdonia sp.
ACTTACCTTTTTTGAAGGCATATACTCCAAATGCATATGAACGTGATCTTTTGAAATTACTCCTTTCAAGATTTGAACATCTTCTGATTCACATATTTGTATCAATAGAGAACGACAGCGTATCTGAATATCGCCTTTCAAAACGTGATAACGATATTTTGTACTCCAAACTATATGAACAGTTAATTGAGAAACACTATGACTATTGGTTCTTTGTTCTGGCATAAAACAAAGGTAAAGGTTTTTAGAAGCTAAAGCGAAATGCACTAAAGTACATAGTTTTAACTATTTTTGAGACCAATAAAAAATAAGAAACCTCCTAGTCTAACTAATCTTTTGCAACGGTCTCATACGCTATGTCTTCACACTCTCATTTTAAATTATATAAACCATATGGCTACATAAGTCAGATGCTAAGTAATGATACCAGGCAGGCAAGAAAAAAAAAGTTTTTAAGTGATCTATATGATTTTCCAAACGGAACAATGGCGATAGGAAGATTAGATGAGCATTCTGAAGGATTATTATTACTTACTACAGATGGAAAACTGTCTAATACTATTAATCGTTCTGGTGTAGAGAAAGAATATTATGCCCAAATAGATGGAACTATTTCTGAAGATGCTCTTATAGCTTTAAGAGAAGGGGTTTCTATAACAATAAACAGTTCTCAATACACAACAAAACCTTGTGATGTCAGGTATTTAAAAGAAGAACCTATTTTACCTGTAAGAGCAAAAAAAATTAGAGATGCTAGACACGGGCCTACAAGTTGGATATCCATTACAATAACCGAAGGAAAGTATAGGCAAGTCCGTAAAATGACCAGTGCTGTAGGATTTCCAACATTAAGATTAGTCAGAATAAGAATAGGCCCACAAACCATAGATGATTTGGAGCCTAGCCAAGTTGTAAAAATTCAAAAAGTGTTATGATACTTTATTAACACGTACAGCATTCCAACCTTTCTGACCTTTTTCTATTTCGTATGATACTTTATTACCTTCTTTAAGTTCACCATCTTTTACTTCAGATATGTGAACAAAATATTTTTCTGGAGTATCTGAATCTTTTATAAATCCAAAACCTTTAGAAGCATCAAAAAACTCTACAAATCCTGTGTGGATAGGATTTGGAACATCTCCTTCTTCTTTCTTTGGCACACCTAATACAATATCTTCTACATTAATCTCTTCTTTTAAAGATGGATCAGGTGGAGTATCTACTAGTTGTCCTAAGTGATTAACGTATACAAATTCATTCTGCTCTATTCCGCCAGCTTCCTTACGTGCTTCACGCTTCTTACGTTTGTCTTCAGCTTTTTTAAGTCTTTTCTTTTCTCTTTCCTTCTTGCCAAATGTTTCTTGTGGTCTTGCCATTAAATATGTTATAATTTTTTATAATATCACAGGAATTTCCTATAATAATTACTTCAAATAAAGTAATTTGATGTAAATATACAACATTTAAATAAGCTTTATACTAGTGTGAATACGCTTTCGCGAAAGCAAAACAACAACAACGTATATTTTATTTAATAAAACAATCGCATTCTATTTAATATTTGGTATGGTTTTAGATTCATTTATCAATAAGATTTTATAATGACATATGAAGATATTTGAATTCTCATATCTAAATTTATTTTAGAACTAAGGAATAATAAAATTTACATTTTTAAATAATCATTTTATTTTTTTAACGATATTGCAACATCCAAAAACTATAATATTTACATATAATCATAGTAATTAAAATGATAAAAATTTTACTTTAAACATTATCTTTTTCTTACCTGATTGGTACGTAAACCATAAATCTAAAAATTAAAACAAATGAAAATAGTATGTATGCTCTTATTTACATTGAGCACAATTTTTACAGGAACTACAGATAAAAAAATTACTTTAAATCAGGATACAAAAACAGTCCTTGCCTCTTATCTAGAAGCAAAGAATAATGATTATTTTTTTGAAACAGGTGATAAAAAAATAACTTTTCATAAAGTAGATGAAAACGCAAAGAAAACTATCGATTTTAAAGATGCTAAGCTAAAAGGGGAGTTTTTCTTGATACAATATACAGAAGAAAATGCCAAAAATGAGGAAGGAGACTCGTATATCTATAGAACTATTACTTCTATAGAAATAGCCGCTGGAAATTAATAAAACCTTTTTAAAATATTATGAACTGCTTGAAATAATTTCAAGCAGTTTTTTGTGTATTAAATTTTTGCTTGATATGTATATAATTCAAAATACCTTCCCTCCTCTTCTATAAGTGATTTGTGAGTACCACGCTCTACTATTTTACCCGCTTCTATCACAAGAATTTGATCTGCTTTTTTAATAGTAGAAAGTCTATGAGCTATAATTATAGTAGTTCTATCTTTTACTAGTTTAGCTAATGACTTTTGTATAAGAGCCTCGCTTTCTGTGTCAAGGTTAGATGTTGCCTCATCAAGTATGATCATTTTGGGGTTTGCAAGAATAGCTCTTGCAATAGCAATGCGTTGTCGTTGTCCTCCAGAAAGTTTTACACCTCGCTCACCTATGAGAGTATCTAGTCCTTCATCAAAACGATCTGTAAATTCGTTAACATATCCAGCTGTAACAGCTTCTTGCAATTGAGCTTCTGTAGCATCTGGTCTAGGGAAAAGGATATTATCTCTAATAGTTCCTTCAAAAAGAAACTCATCTTGCAATACAACTCCTAAATGTTTTCTAAAACTACTGAGTTTTACTTTGGATAAATCATAGCCATCAATACTAACGGTTCCAGAACTAGGTGTTAAAAAAGTGGCCGATAATCCCGCAATGGTAGATTTTCCAGATCCCGAACTTCCTACCAGTGCTATCGTAGAACCTGCTTTTGCCTCAAAAGAAATTGAATGAATTACTTCTTTTGAATCCTCATAGCTAAAAGAAACATTATCAAAAACTAGATTTCCTTTTAAATTGTCTAATACAATAGATCTATCACCTACCAGTTCTTCTGGGGTTAGATTCATTAACTCTTCGGTACGATCTAGTCCCGCAAGTGCTTCTGTGAGCTGACTACCTATATTACTCATTTGCACAATAGGAGCAATCATAAAACCTAATAGCAATGTAAAAAATAAAAATTCTCCTGTAGTCATCTCTCCAGAAATCATAAAATAACCACCTATTCCCATAATACCCACAGAGGCAAGACCTAATAAAAATGTAGAGCTACTAGTCATTATTGCGGTTGCCGTAAGACTCTTCTTTACATTTTGAAATAACTTATCTACTCCAGCCTTAAAAATTTTATTCTCTTGATCTTCTGCCCCAAATCCTTTTATGACTCTTACACCAGCAAGCGTTTCTGTGAGACGACCTTTTACTTCTGCATTTATCTTACCTCGATTTCTAAAAATAGGGCGTATATATTTAAATGCACGTAGTGCTACATAACCAAAAATCCCCACCGGTAAAAAAACAAAAAGTGTCATTAACGCATTAATTTTTATTAACAATACAAGAGAAATTACTGCTGTTATGGTTCCTCCTACAAGTTGTACTAAACCTGTTCCAATTAGATTACGAACACCTTCAACATCACTCATAATACGAGATACTAACGCTCCAGATTTTGTATTATCAAAGAAACTTATGGGAAGTGACAATACCTTTTTTTGTACTTGTGCTCTTAACTCAGATATAAGAAATTGTGCTTGTACACTCAAAATTCTAGTTAACAAAAAAGAAGTGATCGCTTGTACTAAAAGAGCAAATCCAACTAACCATAGGAGATCGTATAAAGCAGGTATATCTTTAGTAGGAATTATTTCATCAAGCAATGCCTTAGATTTCCAAGGCAGTACTAAACTTGAAAGCCTACTAATAACAATAAGAATTAAACCTAAAAAGATTAGTTTTCTGCGTGGCCATATAATCGTTTTAAAAGCAGATATTATTGTGACTTTATTCTTTGTTTTAGGAGCATTTGTCATACAGTAAAACTACTAATAATAACGCTTTCGCGAAAGCGAATTCAATAGCATACTATCTATATGTTAAGAACATTTTTTTAATGTATTTAAAATAAAATCACTAAAAGATCCGTTTTAATAGTCAAAGCGTATTTTATTTAACAATTATAGTTAAATAGTTGTTTTTGCAAAAACAATGCACTATACTGCGACTTCTTAAACATAATATATAATAAATGAGACAACTTAAAATCACGAAGCAGGTTACCAATAGGGAAACAAAATCCTTAAATAATTACCTCCAAGATGTCAGTAAAATTGACCTTATAACCGCCGAAGAAGAAGTTGAGTTAGCACAGAGAATACAAAAAGGAGATGAACGAGCTTTAAATGAGCTCACTAGAGCAAATCTAAGGTTTGTAATTTCTGTTGCAAAACAATACCAAAATCAAGGACTTTCTCTTTCAGATCTTATTAATGAAGGGAACGTAGGTCTTGTTAAAGCCGCAAAACGTTTTGATGAAACTCGTGGTTTTAAATTTATCTCATATGCTGTATGGTGGATACGACAATCTATCTTACAAGCAATTGCAGAGCACGCTAGAACAGTGCGTTTACCACTCAATAAAATTGGTGAAATAAGTAAGATAAATAAAGCTATGGTATACTTACAGCAAGTACACGAGCGCAAACCTACCCCATCTGAAATTGCAAAACACCTTGATATCTCTGTAGAAAAGGTTAAAATATCTCTACAAAATGTGAGTCGTAGCTTAAGTATGGATGCTCCCTTTGCCGAAGGTGAAAATGATAATAATCTATATGATGTATTAAGTTCTAGTGAGTCTCCGCGTCCAGATAGAGAACTTATGCAGGAATCTTTAAGTATTGAAATAGATAGAGCATTAGATACTCTCACTGAAAAAGAAGCAGAAGTTGTAAGACTTAATTACGGTTTAGGTAATCAACCAGCAATGACGCTTCAAGAAATAGGTGATATATATGATTTAAGTCGTGAACGTGTAAGACAAATACGTGAAAAAGCTATCAAAAGGCTAAGACATACCTCTAAGAGTAAAATTTTAATGAAATATTTAGGATAATAAATATACACTATTTAGTTATTAAAAAAGAGGCCGTCTAAAAACTATTTAGGCGGTTTTTTATATTTTAGAGAGTCTATTTTTATCAGTTTTTAAAATAGTTATAGAGTTGTTAGTTAAGAGTTAAAAGTATGGATAGGGTTTTTTAGAGAGAGTGTAAACTAAACTCTGTCTGATTAAAATTTTAGTTTAATTTTAATCAGATATTATGACAACACAAGAACAACAAGAATTAGCGAAGAAGGCGCTAGAACAGTTTATGTCTGGCAAGAGTCTTTTTGGTAAGGATGGTGCTTTTGCACCTATGCTTAAAAGTTTTATCGAGAAAGCTTTAGAGTCTGAGATGGAAGGTCACCTTGATAACGAGGAGCGTTCTAA
>CALKZS010000175.1 GCA_938002835.1 uncultured Dokdonia sp.
ATCTATTGAAGAGTCATAATCTTTAGCTTTATATAATGATTCTGCTTTTTCATAATATGTATTTGCAGCAAGCGTATCTGCAGGTTTTTGTGCTAAGATCCCTGTTGGATAAATAAACAATCCCAATAAAATAAGTAATAGAATAGTCTTTTTCAGCATATTATTTTGAATTAAAAAATAGTGTCTGATATATTGTTGTTTATTATTGTATTCCTTACCCTTATTTCTTGACACTTTATAAAACTACCTGTTTTTTAACCAGCAATAGCTCTATAAAAAATCTTCAAAATATTAATAATTGTGATTAACATACAATAGCTACGTCCACCGTTTTCATTAATAGATTATTAATATCAAAAATGACTTCATCTACTAATAATTACTGTCATATGTATAGTAAGGCCTAATTATTTACTGAAAAATAATATGAAAGTATAAAAAAAGCCTGATTACAATACAGCAATCGGGCTTTAACACTTAAAAAAACGTGTTATTTCATTTCAAAAGACTTCATAAGAGTAGCATCAGAATCACCACCTACAAAGATGTTATATTGTCCTGGCTCTACTTGCCATACACCTTGGTTATCATAGAAGCCTAACTCTTCTCCTGTAAGGTCAAAGGTTATTTTTTGTTTTTCTCCTGCTTTAAGCGTTACAAGTTCATATCCTTTTAATTCTCTTACTGGACGCGTCACACTTGCATATGGATCTTGAATATATAATTGTGCTATTTCTTTTCCTGTAACACTGCCTGTATTTTTAAGCGTTACTGTTACCGTTGCTCCTTGCTTAGTGGGTTTTACTTTAAGATCACTATAGGCGAAGCTTGTATAACTCAACCCATAACCAAAAGCATATAAAGGCTCATTACTCTCATCTCCATAGTGTGACCAAAACACCATATTATCTGCTGCTTCATCAGGTCTTCCTGTACTTTTATGATTATAATATATTGGAAGTTGCCCCACACTACGCGGAAAAGACATAGGCAGTTTACCTGAAGGATTATAATCTCCATATAATACCTCTGCAATTGCGTTTCCTGCTTGTGACCCAAGTTGCCATCCTTCTACAATAGCGGGTACATTTTCTGCTGCCCAATCTATAGCTAACGGACGACCATTATTTAAAACCAGTACAATGTTTTTATTTACTTTATAAACTTCTTCTAATAGTTCTTGTTGTACCCCAGGTAAATCAAGCTGTGCTCTACTTCTACCTTCTCCAGACATATAACCGTGCTCTCCTAAAACCATCACGACTACATCTGCATTTTTTGCGGTTTCTATCGCTTTCGCGAAAGCGGACCTATCATCTTCATTAATCGTTAGTTCTCTCACAAAAGTGGCTGGGCCTATCACAACATCTGCTCCTTTTGCATAGGTAAGTGTGTTACCATCATATTTTTCCATTCCTTCCTTTACAGAGATAGCCGTTCCATCATCTGAAGCAATACGCCATCCTCCAAGCGGACTACTTTTATCTGCTGCCAATGCACCAATTAAAGCTATTTTCTGTCCACTCTTTTTTAATGGTAAAAGGTTATTTTCATTCTTAAGAAGTACGATAGACTTGCGAGCCATATCTAGTACATCTTCTTGATATTTTGGATTGTAAATCACTTCTTTCTCACGTGCTTCATCACAATACCTGTATGGATCATCAAAAAGACCTAACTCATATTTTACCGTAAGAATACGTCTAGCTGCATCATCAATAAGTGCCTCGTCTACTTTTCCTTCTTTAACTAATCCTGCCAGTTCTGTTACATATAGGTCTGACTCCATATCCATATCAGATCCTGCTGTCACTGCTTTAAAAGTAGCATCTTTTCCATCTTTTGCATAACCGTGTGCCTTCATTTCTAAAATAGAACCCCAATCTGACACTACAAAACCATCAAAACCCCACTTTTCTTTTAAGATCTCACGTTGCAAGAATTTATCTCCCGTTGCTGGCACACCGTTGAGTGTATTAAAAGAGTTCATAAATGTTTTAACTCCTGCTTCTTTTGCTGCTTTAAATGGAGGAAAAACAACATTAAACAACGTTCCTGTTCCTACATCTGATGTATTATAATCTCTTCCTGCCTCTGCAAATCCGTATGCTGCCCAGTGTTTTGCACAAGCTGCTACAGTTAGTGGATCACTTAAATCATCTCCTTGAAAACCTTGTACTCGTGCTCTGGCGATATCACTTCCTAAAAAAGGATCTTCTCCCGCTCCTTCCATCACTCTTCCCCATCGTGCATCACGAGAGATATCTACCATAGGAGCAAATGTCCAGTTTATTCCAGAAGCCGCAGCTTCTGCCGCTCCTACTTGAGCACTTCGTTTTATCGCTTCCATATCCCAACTTGCAGCTTCTGCCAGTGGTATGGGTGATATCGTTTTATAACCGTGTATGACATCAAAGCCTATAATGAGTGGTATGCCTAATCTACTTTTCTCTACTGCTATTTTTTGCACAGCTCTTACTTGTTCTACTCCTCTCACATTGAGCATAGAACCTACATATCCTTTACTCAAATTATCATACTTGCGCTGTGCTCCTCCTCCTTTTGGGGCTGGCCCGGTCACATCATAAAAACCATTGTATTGGTTCATCTGACCAATTTTTTCTTCTAAGGTCATCTTTGCAAGTAATGCTTCTACTTTTCCTGGAATTTCGCTTTTAGGAGTTATTGTATTTTGCCCCATCATTACTGTAGTAATAGCAAATGCTATAGTTACTGGTAATAAAGAAAGATAACGAGCTGTTTTTTGAGTTTGCATAATCTATTTTTATAAAAAAGTTGCTTGTTGCAAATTACTAGAAATAGACTAATAAACAACCTCTTATTGCTTAACAATTGCTACAACGTTTTCATTATCATTGTGGTATCTATAAAATGAAATACTTTTTATTTTTTTCAAAAAAAGTGTATCTCCATTCATTTATTTTTATAATTTTACACACACAAATAAAAATAATGAAACAAGTCAACACATATACATCCCTCTGGAAGCCTCAAAAAGGTTGGATTCATATGTTGTGATTATGTTTATATAAAATATAACAATACAGAAAAGTCCGACCATCGTGTCGGACTTTTTATATTTAAAAGAAGAACGGCACAGCAAAAGACATTAGCTACAAATTACCAAAACCAAATGCCGTATGAAATCTTTATTAAACAACTACTTAAATAGTTTTACAGGTCTGTCTCCAGAAATCTGGTGGTTATCATTAATCACTTTTATAAACCGTTGTGGTGCGATGGTGATTCCCTTTTTATCTATTTATCTTAATGAAAATCTTCATTTTACCTTAAGTGATGTAGGTTGGGTGATGACTTCTTACGGTCTTGGATCTTTTTGTGGAGCTTGGTTAGGTGGTAAACTGTCAGATGTTATAGGATATTATAAAGTAATCTTATTGAGTCTTTTCTTTACTGGGATCAATTTTATGTGGGTAATGCACGTAGATAGTTTCTGGATGATGTGCTTCTCTTTCTTTATTCTCATAGGTATTGCCGATATGGGAAGACCTGCCTTTTTTATTGCATTAAGTGCCTATTCAAAACCAGAAAACAAAACGAGATCACTCACTTTAATACGACTAGCTATTAATCTAGGGTTTGCAGCTGGACCAGCTATAGGTGGTTTTCTCATTGCAAAAGTGAGTTACAATGCACTGTTTTATACAGATGGGATTACGTGCATACTAGCTGCTTTGTTAATGACACAAGTATTAAACCCTAAAAAAGTAAAAGAGCTTGATAAAGAAATAATGATCACTAACCCTAAAAAACCACTTACAGATACACCGTATATTTTATTTTTGATAGCACTCTCATTATTTGGGATCATTTTTGTGCAATACTTCTCTACGGTTCCTATTTTTTACAAAGATGTATATGGACTAAGTGAAGATACTATAGGCCTTGTTCTAGCAATGAATGGAGCACTCATTGTGATATTTGAAATGCCTCTTATTGCTTGGATGGATAAAAAAGATTTTTCTAATATCAAAAACACGATCATAGGCCTTGTGATGACTGGTGTGAGTTTCCTTCTTTTACTGTGGGAATCTTGGGTAGGTGTTATCGTTATCGGGATGGTAATCGTGACTTTTGGTGAGATGATCTCTTTTCCGTTTAGTAATAAGTTTGCACTCAATCGTTCAAAAATTGGTAGACAAGGTGCTTATATGGGGTTGTATAGTATGTCATTTTCTGTAGCTCATATTTTTGGTCATAATAGCGGAATGCAAGTTATTGAGCATTTTGGTTTTGACAGCACTTGGTTTTTCTTATTATTTCTCACTATAATAGCTTGGTTGCTGTTATATATTGTAAAACGTATGTTGCAAAAAGAGTTTAAAGAACCAGTATCTTTGAGTGTAAAATAAAAAATATGAAGTTTATTTATAGTTTACTGCTATGCCTTATTATTTGCTCTTGTGATGATAACACATCTACGGTTATCACAGAAGAAGTTGATGTGGCTCATAACGCTTTCGCGAAAGCAAAACCCATACTAGACTCTGCTCGTTATAATGTGGCATTTTTAGTAATGAACGGCACGTATAATACTGAATTGACAGCGCCTTTTGATATATTTCAACATACACAATATCGCAATAACATTAAAGCGATGAATGTTTTTATGGTAGCAAATACACTTGAACCTATAAGAACTTTTGAAGGAATGTATCTCTTGCCTGATTATGACTATACAAAGGAAGAATTACCTAAGATTGATATATTAGTTGTTCCGAGTGCAGAACACCATCTAGATACAGATCTGGATGATACCGTAATGATAGATTTTGTAAAAAAAGTAGCGCAAGACGCTATTTATGTTACTTCACATTGTGATGGAGCTTTTGTACTTGCTCAAGCTGGGCTGTTAAACGATAAAGTATCTACAACTTTTCCTAGTGATATAGGTCTAATGCGAGAGAAATTTCCTAAATTAGATATACGTGAAGATGTACTTTTTGTGCACGATAAAAAATATATTACAAGTGTGGGAGGTGCAAAAAGTTTTGAAGCTGCACTCTATCTTACAGAACATTTATATGGTGCAGAAATTGCTAGATCCCTTGCCGGTGGTCTTGTAATAGATTGGAAGATAGAGGAAGTAAAACACATTATTATAGAATAATATCTATAAATGAAAGTTATTTTTATATGACAAAAAAAATCACAACTATTATTTTTGATTTAGGTGGCGTCTTGATAGACTGGAGTCCAGAATATGTATATCTCAAGGAGTTTAGAGGAGATCGTGAGCATATGCATTGGTTTTTAAATCACGTGTGTGCTTGGGAATGGAATTTACAACAAGATGCTGGGTACTCTCTTGCCAAAGCTACAGAAGAACGCATTGCATTATTTCCAGAATATGAAGAACATATTCGTATGTATTATGGTCGTTGGGAAGAAATGCTAGGGTATACTCACGAGGGTACTCTTAAAATACTCAGGCAGTTAGTAGACAATCCTAAATATAGAGTACTTGCTCTCACAAACTGGAGTGGCGAGACATTTCCCATTGCTTTAGAAAAATTTCCTTGGCTTCAATGGTTTGAAGGCATATTAGTTTCTGGAGATGAAGGAATACGTAAACCTCATAAAGAAATATACGATTTAATGCTATCTCGCTATAATATAGATGCATCACAAGCTGTATTTATAGATGATAGTTTAAAAAATGTAGAAGGTTGCGAAGTTGTAGGTATAAAAGGAATACATTTTACAGATGCAAAAACACTAGAAATACAACTGAGAAGTCTAGGAATAACTATTGAACGTATATAAATTAACAGTAATGATCACAATATATCACAATCCTAGATGTACAAAAAGCAGGCAAGGTCTTGATAAGATTGAAGCATCTGGAAAAAAATATCAAGTACATAAATATCTAGAAGACTTTCTTTCTGTAAGTGAACTTCAAGAAATTGTACAAAAATTAAACATAAACCCTATTGACCTCGTACGTAAAAACGAAAAAATCTGGAAAGAAAATTACAAGGAAAGACAACTTTCTGATCAAGAAATTATAGAGGCGATGGTAACACACCCTAAACTTATAGAACGTCCTATCGTAATTTCAAAAAAAAATGCCGTCATTGGCAGACCTACAGAGTTAATAATAGAATTACTGAACAAATCTTAATCTAAAATATATCTAATATTATGAAAGCTATTTTCACACTCGCACTTATTACTCTTTTTGCTTTTACTGTGCAAGCACAACAAAAAGAAAGCCCAAAGAAAAAACAAACCAAAGAAGTACAAAAATTTTCAACTCACGACAAAAAAATGGAGTCGCTTACAAAGGAACTTAAAATGGATGATACACAAAAAGCTAATGTTTCAAAAACAATAAAAGCTTTTGACCAGAGAATTTCAGAAATCAATACTTCAAATCTCTCTGCTGATGAAAAAAAGAAACGACTTACAAAAATCGTAACCCAAAAAGAAAAGAATATTGAATCTTACCTCTCTAAAGAGCAGTTTAGCAGTTATAAAAAATTAAACACTACATCTAACTTATAATATCAATAATTCTAAATAACCAATCACGCCAGATCTTTATGATCTGGTTTTTTTATTGAAAATAGTAACATCCTATAACACATTTCTTCTATATAAAAACGATATATTGGCGCACTTATAGACACTCCTTTATTTGTGAGTATAAAACCTTTTAGTGTGTTAGGGATAGGTGTCACTTTCTCACCTAATCTCAAAGCAAATCTTTATGAAGCTTCAAGACTTTGCTTATTTTTTAACGCAAAACTTATCGTAATACACGTAGGTAACCATACACAAAAAAGTATGATGACTTTGAAGAAATACTCCATTACTTTAAAAATAAAAATCTTGACTATGAGATTGTATTTACACCTGGAAATCCAGTAGATGTTATTTTTAAAACTGTAAGTACATTTACTATAGATCTATTAATTATAGAGGCTTTACAACGCGAGAAACTAGTAAATTACTATGTAGGTTCTATTGCTATAAAAATCACTTGTAAAGCTACTTGTTCTGTACTACTTCTTATAAACCTTAACATAGAGCGGGTTACTTGCGAACATATTGTTGTAAATGGAATTTATTGCAAAAGAAACTATAAGATCTACAATGATTTCAATAGATCTTCCTTTTAATATCCCAACATTTACAGTAGATAAAGAAGGATTATTAGAAAAATTCTATGCCATTGCTGGCAGGAAAGATATCAATTTTGAAAATCATCCAGATTTTTCTAAAAGGTTTTATCTCGTAGGAAAAAGACCTGAGTAAATCACAGCATTCTTTAATAGTGACATCATACATTTCTTTGAGAGTAATCCATTATTATCTTATAGAGTCTAGAGCTCGTCAATTATTAATTTTCAATAAAGAGCGACTTGCCACTATACTAGAGATTACAGCACTCTTAGATTTTTCTAAAAGGTTACAAAAAGTGATTACTGAGAGTAGTATTCAATATGCTTGATAATATCGCTTTCGCGAAAGCGTAATTACCATACTTTTATAACTATTACTGAATACCGTATTATCAATTAAGAATTTCTCCTTTTGTGTTAAACTCTACATCTTTATTTTTACCTTTTCGTTTGAATTCTACATCAAAAAAGAGCCCTTTTTCTGCACTCTCTACACGTTCTATTTCTGTAATTTTTTCGTGATCAAAATCTTTTTTTAAAGCATCTCTTATTGCTTTAGGCAACTCCTTTTTTTTGATACTCACTTCTGTTTCTATCCATTTGCCATCTGGGCTAAAGTCTGCTCTATGACGCACTCCATTTATTCTAAAACGAGATTCATAATTTCCATTTGAATCAATATGCCAGTCTGGATCATTCTCTTCTGGATATTTATTTTGAAATGTAATTTTGACCGCCTCTGGAGCATACCCCTTTTTAGGGTTTTGACTCTCTGCTTTTTGATTACAACTCATCACTATGATAAGAATGAGTAGCGTTGCTATAAACTTATTTTTTTGCATAAAAAAATCTTTACAATCTATCTAATATTAATCTAGATAGATTGTAAAGATATGTCCTTCTATGAAAATGTAATCATAACACCTTCATATTATTATAAAATTTTACTTTTAATTATCTCCTAAAATAAGTGGTAATCCAGAGTCACCAGATCCTATTACAACTACTTTAGAATTAGGAGATTCAGATAGTTTAATAGTAGCATCTATACCTTTATCTTGAAGAATTTTATCTGTAAGCGAGGCACTTAAAATTTTATTTGCATCTGCCTTACCTTGTGCCTCTATACGTACTTTCTCGGCTTCTTTGGAAGCCGTCACAAGACGGAACTCATACTCCAAAGACTCTTGCTCTTGTCTTAATTTACGTTCAATCGCTTCTTTAATAGTATTAGGCAAAGTTACATCTCTTACTAAAACCTCGTTGAGCTGTACATATTGTTTAGAAAGTATTGTCTTAGTCTCTGCAAATATCTCATCTTGTATCGCATCTCTCTTACTAGAATACAATTGTTCTGGGGTATATCTACCTACTACACTACGTGCTGCAGATCTTATTGCTGGCTGAATTACTCGCTGTAGGTAATCTTGCCCAAGTGATTGATGTAAATTACCTAGTTCATTGTATACAGGCTCATACCAAGCAGATGCATCAATCTGTATTTCTAATCCATTAGAAGAAAGTACTTTCATTTTTTCAAAAAGCTCTTGTTGACGTACTTCATAAACATACACTTTATTCCAAGGTGCTACTATATGAAATCCTTCGCTCATAGGTGGTTCATCGGTAACAACTCCATTACCAAAGGTTTTAAACAAAACTCCTGCTTCTCCTGAGTCTATTGTAACTGCACTTTTTACTATAAGTACAAGCAGTATAATGATTCCTATAACAATAGGAATACCAATCTTAGGTAATCTTTCCATAATTTATTTCTTTAGTTGTTTATATTAAGTGAGTCCGTTGTATTTACGCATAAACCACTCTACTGCAAGCAATAAAGCTAGTAACCCTAATAGCCATTTCCAATCTATGAGAGGAACTATGTTTTCTGTACTCTTTTGCACAGGCAAATAGCGTCTATCTTCTGTAAGGTTTTTTATTAATGTCTCAATTTGATTAGGAGTATATATACTTCCCGATGTATTAGACGCAAGAATAGCTAGTGGTGTTACACTTGCATTGAGAAATTGTTGTTCTATCTCAAAAGGAACAATAGTAAACGCTCCAGAACGAGCAAGACCTTGATCTTCTACAGCCACAGTAAATGTATAGTTACCAGGAGATAAATTATTCATTGCGACTTGATATGTATTCTTTTTAAGTAATAAGGGAATATCTGTAATCTCCTTCGTTTCTGTGTTACTAACTTTTATAGAGAGACGTGCTCTACTATCAAACACATAATTTTTATCAAAATATTGAGCATATAAAGTCACGTCACCATTACCATAATAAAAAGATTCGTAATCTAGATTAAGTCTACTCTTCTTTTTATTAGATGCTGTATATTGAATAAGGTTATCTATAAAATTATCAAACGGCTCAAAACTTCTCTTATCTATAAAACTTTGAGCTCTCCATCTCCAAAGCCCCTCTCCTAAGATATACAGACCGCGTCTTCCATTATAGTCTGTCGTTACAATGAGTGGTTTTTCTGTATTTAGTGCTCCTATGCGTTGTGTCAAAGCAACATCTATTTCTGCATTAAATTGTACATCTCCAAAGGCTGCTTCCAAAGGTGGAAAGCTTGAAAAACCAATATCTTCTATTACAAAAGCAGAAAAATTTGCATTAAGTTCTCCTTGAACATCTTCTAGTTGACCAGTAATTTCTTGCGTGATTATCTCTTGATAGGTATTTATCATATTCCAGTCTGTAGCACTTCCAGCAATAGTAATACTGTTTTTATTGAGAGATTCTAATTCTTCATAAACCTTTTTAAAACTTCTATCTGGTTGATATAAAAGAACAAGCTCATAATCATTAAGTATTTCAATACTTTCTAGAGGCTTTTTAAAAGTGACTGTACGCAATTTATTGCTTTCAATACTCTTTTTGAGCATCCCAATATCTGGATGCACAATACTACTCACAATAACAATCTTTGTTTTTTGATCTATAACTTCAATAGCAAAGTTTTTAAGATTATTTTTTGTGTTCTTTTCTTGATTGACTGGACTTAAACTTACTGTATACTGTCTCACTCCAACAGTACTTGCAGGGATCAATGCATTTACTATTTGAGAAGATCGATTTTTTGAAAATTGCAAATTCTCACTATAAACAACGGTATTCCCAGATCTAATAGAAAACTTTGTTGTAACCTCATTCTCTCCATTATATGAGGTAAAAACCTCAACTGGAAATTTATTATTTATATAAGCATATCTGTTTACATTTACTTGACTTATTTTAAGATCATCATAGGTTATGGTATCTCCCAAAACTACTGGATATACTTGTTGTTTATAGTTTTTAGAAGTATATTGATATGCTTCGCCATATGTTTGGTTACCATCAGAAAACAAAACTATAGGAGCTGTATCTGTACCATAAATCTCGTCTAAACCTCTAAGTGCTTCAGAAATATTAGTCTGTTTATCTTCAAAAGACAAACTATCTAATTCTTTAAACTCTTGACCAAAATGATAAAATTGCACATCAAATGCATTGTTAAGAGATTCGCTTTCGCGAAAGCGTGCTACTCCAGAAATAACCTCATCATCATATCCTAAGTTTTTTATACTAGCAGAATTATCTATCGCAATGGCAAGAGATGGTTTTTCTGTGAGATATGAAACCTGCTTATATTTTGGGTTTATGAGTAATAATAACAAACAAAATATAGTTAAAAACCTTAAACCAGTATATAATGTATTGCGCTTTGTTTTATACTTTGACTTGTAATAATATTGAAACACAGCTATTCCTAATGCAAGAATCGCAGCGCCAATAATTAATAAAAGATCTTGAGTTGTCAAGTGTTATTGTTTGATATTAAATAATTATTAAATAGTAAGGTAGATATTAAGTAAGCATTCCTCCATCTACATTAATTACTTGACCTGTAATATATGCACTAAGGTCACTTGCCAAAAACACACACGCATTTGCAATATCTTCTGGAGAACCTCCTCTTTTTAAAGGGATAGATTGTCTCCAACCGTCTACTGTTGTTTCATCTAGCTTTGCAGTCATCTCTGTTTCTATAAATCCAGGAGCAATTACATTGGTACGTATGTTACGAGAACATAATTCTAAAGCCATAGATTTTGAAAAACCTATCATTCCTGCTTTTGAAGCGGCATAGTTTGCTTGACCAGCATTACCTTTTACACCAACAACAGAACTCATATTTACGATACTTCCCTTACGAGCTTTGAGCATTGTGCGTTGTACTGCTTTAGTCATATTAAAGATAGACTTTAGATTTACTTCTATTACTTTATCAAAGTCTCCTTCAGACATACGCATTAACAGATTGTCTTTTGTAATTCCCGCATTATTAATAAGTATATCGATAGCTCCAAAATCTTCTAATACATTTTTTACAAGTTCTTGCGCTTGCTCAAAATCTGCAGCATTACTCTTATATCCTTTTACTTTAACTCCAGTTTTTGATAATTCTTTTTCTAACTCTTCGGCTGCATTTGAAGATGAGCTATATGTAAAAGCAACATTAGCTCCGTGTTGTGCAAATACTTGAGCGATTCCTTTTCCTATTCCTCTACTAGCTCCAGTGATAATGGCTATTTTACCTTCTAATAATTTCATAATAATCAAGTTATAATGTAGGTTGTAATGTTAGTTTACCTATTATGTTATTTATAGATATATGTTGTTTATGAATAATTAAAATCTTACTAATTATTTCCATCTCAAATATAAGGATTACGGTATCGATACAGTATAAAAAAACCTCTCGATAGTTGAGAGGTTTTCTTTTTATTCTAGGTAGGCATCAAACTCGGGAAGTGGTTTTCCGTCTTTACCCATCCACTTATGAAGTAATACATATTTATCACGTGTTCCTGTTTTATTTTCTGTATGTACTTTACCACCTGCCTTTCTTAGTTGAAAAACAGCTGCAATAAGAGCTTTTCTAATTTTATCAAAGTCTTTTTGCTCTAGATTTTTTGTGACGATAGCGTGATTTGCTAGATCGTTATAAGTAAGAGGTCTGTTTACAGATTTTAGACGTTTTAAAATAAAATCTCCCCAAACTGACTTACGTCCACGTCTTTTTGAACGCTTTTTGTATGCTCTTTTTGGTTTTAAATTTTGTTCAGATGTGTTCGTTTCTGGTGATTTTAAATCAAGAGCTACTGGTGCTTCAGTAGTACTACCTACTGTAACTCCTGAAAGTTCTTCAAGTACAGATTCGATCTCTTTTAATTTACGAAGTGTTTTTTGATACTCCTCCGTATAATGTAATTTAATTTGCTGTAGGGTTTGGTCTGTTATAATCACAACACTATGTTTTTTTGCTAATATAGTTTTATTATTTAAACAAAAAAAACCTCTCAAGAAATGAGAGGTTTTTTTTATAAAATTTATATAAATTAACCGAGAACCTCAGCTACTTTCTTTCCTATTTCTGCTGGGCTATCTACTACGTGTATTCCACACTCACGCATAATTGCCTTTTTTGCTTGTGCAGTATCATCAGATCCTCCTACAATTGCCCCTGCGTGACCCATTGTACGTCCAGCTGGCGCTGTTTCTCCTGCAATAAAACCTATTACTGGCTTTTTGCTACCGCTTTCTTTATACCATTTTGCAGCGTCACCTTCTAACTGACCTCCTATTTCCCCTATCATTACAACAGCTTCTGTTGCAGGATCATTGATGAGCATCTCTACAGCTTCTTTTGTTGTTGTTCCTATAATAGGATCTCCTCCAATACCAATTGCTGTAGTAATACCAAGACCTTGTTTTACAACTTGATCTGCTGCTTCATATGTAAGTGTTCCTGATTTTGAAACAATACCTACTTTACCTTCTTTAAAAACAAAACCTGGCATAATACCTACTTTTGCTTCTCCTGGTGTAATAACACCTGGACAGTTAGGACCTATTAAACGACAGTCTTTAGAACTAATATAGTTTGAAGCTTTAATCATATCTGCCACAGGAATACCTTCTGTAATCGTAATAATTACTTTTATTCCTGCATCTGCAGCTTCCATAATTGCATCGGCAGCAAACGCTGGTGGTACAAAAATAATAGTTGTATCTGCTCCTACTTTTTCTACAGCTTCTTCTACTGTATTAAAAACTGGCTTATCTAGATGTGTCTGCCCTCCTTTTCCTGGAGTTACACCACCTACTACATTTGTTCCATAATCGATCATTTGACCAGCGTGAAATGTTCCTTCACTACCTGTAAATCCCTGTACAATTATCTTTGAATCTTTGTTGACTAAAACACTCATTAGTTTAATTTAAAATTATGTTATGCAAAAATAACTGTTTGATTATGTAAAAAGAAGTAAAAACAAGATATTTTACTTCCAAGATTGCATTGCTATTTTATCTTCTTCTACAGGTAAACTCATTTGATACCCTTTATATAATAAACCGTCTTTAAGTTCCCATATTGCCATAAAATGAGCGATAGGATCTTCTCTTTCTGGTCTTTCAATGGTTGTTACAAAATATGTAAAACGTATAACAACTTGATCTTCTTTTGAAAAAAGATGTGTAATTTCAGGACGTACAGCATCAAAAGATTTACCTGCTTCTGTAGCCATTTCTCGTAATCTCTTAATATTTAAATGACTATATCCAGTTCCTGCATTCCAATATAATTCCATATCGGGATGTAAAAACTTATCTATATTTTTAGATTCATTAAAAAAATCAGAATTATAAAAATCTAAAACTATTTTTTTATTACTCTTAGCCATTAGTTTTGCTTTAATTTATCTAGTAACTCTTGAACTTGGCGTAAGGCAGCTAGCTCTTTGTATTTTGTTCTAAAATCTCCAGCAGGTGAACCAAAATAACTTTTACCTCCTTCTAAAGATTTACTTATTCCACTCTGGGCAGAGACAATTGCTTTTGATCCTATAGTAATACCACTGGTAACTCCTACCTGTCCCCAAAGTGTTACTTCATCTTCTATAACAACACATCCTGCAACTGTAGTTTGTGCTGCAATGAGTACTTTTTTACCTAAAACAGTATCGTGACCTATATGTACTTGATTATCTATTTTAGTTCCTTTGCCTATAGTGGTATCTGCCGTTACTCCTTTATCAACGGTTGTACCTGCTCCTATATCTACATTATCTTTTATAACAACACGACCACCAGACTTTAGCTTATCAAAACCTTCTGGACGTTTTTTGTAATAAAAAGCATCGGCACCTAGAATAACTCCTGCGTGAATTACAACATTATTTCCTATAATAGTATCATCATATATAGTGACATTGGAGTGTATCACACAATTACTACCTATCTTAACATTATTACCCACAAATACATTAGGTTGTATAATAGTTCCTTCCCCTATAATTGCAGAAGAGGCTATACTCACATTAGATGACTTAAATGGCCTAAAATGATCTGTAAGCTTATTAAAGTCACTAAAAGGGTCTTGAGAAATAAGAAGCGCTTTCCCTTCTGGACAATCTACTTTTTTATTAATCAATACAATAGTAGCGTCACTTGCTAGTGCCTTATCGTAATATTTAGGATGATCAACAAAAACAATATCTCCATTCTCTACTACGTGTATCTCATTCATTCCGGATACAGGAAAAGCATCGTCTCCCACATATGGGACATCTAATAGGGTTGCAATTTCTCTGAGCGTATGTGTTCTATAAAATTTCACGACTACGAATATAATACCATTTCTAACGTTAAAAAAACCAAATAATTAGTTTACTAAAAAACAGAAATCCTGCTATGTTTGCAGGATTTCTATGTATTTCTATTATAGATATAAGTGTTATTTAACTCTTTCTTTATAAGTTCCTTTGGTCGTTTCGACTTTAACCTTATCACCTTCATTTATAAAAAGCGGCACATTTACGGTAGCTCCTGTCTCTAAAGTTGCAGGTTTTGTAGCATTAGTTGCTGTGTTTCCTTTTACCCCAGGCTCTGTATGAGTCACTTCAAGAACTACAGATGCTGGCATATCTACAGAAAGAGGTGAACTATCTTCAGAGTTTATAAGAACAGTTACTACTTCTCCTTCTTTTAAAAGATCTGGACGATCTAATGCTGTTTCTTGCAAAGCGATTTGAGAGTAATCTTCTGTATTCATAAAATGATATCCTTCTCCATCATTATATAAAAATTGAAATTTGTGTGTCTCTACTCTTACCTCATCTATCTTATGACCTGCAGAAAACGTATTATCAATTACTTTCCCTGAGGTAACACTTTTTAATTTTGTACGAACAAAAGCTGGACCTTTTCCAGGCTTTACGTGTAAAAATTCTATTACTTTAAATATATCGTGATTGTAATGAATACAAAGTCCGTTACGTATGTCTGATGTTGTTGCCATATCTGTTATCTAATTTCTAAATGTATAGAAATATTTGTTTAAATTAATTAGTTATATGCTCTTGCGAAAATAGGAAAAATTATCAATCTCCTTTTTTATAAAATCACCGTTAGTAGTATCTTTTTATTTATGATACGCTTTCGCGAAAGCGTACTACAATATCCTTCCTATGAACTAAAGTAACCTTTCATTATGCCTCGTTGAGAATTGCGAATAAACTGTAAAATTTCATCACGCTCTGCCGTTGCTTCCATCTCTGCTTCGATAATTGTTACCGCTTGTGTATTATTATAATTTTTTTGATAAAGTATTCTGAAAATATCTTGAATCTCGCGAATTTTATCTGTGCTAAAACCACGACGCCTTAGTCCTATAGAGTTGATACCTACATAACTTAATGGCTCACGACCTGCTTTTACAAAAGGGGGAACATCTTTACGTACAAGTGATCCTCCTGTTACAAAAGCGTGACTTCCGATAGTACAAAATTGTTGAACCGCTGCCATACCTGCAAGAACAACGTATTCTCCTACTGTAATATGACCTGCTAGAGTACTGTTATTAGAAAAAATACAATGATCTCCTACAATACAATCGTGTGCTATATGGCAATAGGCCATAATCCAACAATTATTTCCTACCTGCGTTTTCATACGGTCTGAAGTACCGCGATTAATAGTCACACACTCACGTATCGTGGTGTTGTCTCCTATGATAGTGACCGTATCTTCGTCATTAAATTTCTTATCCTGGGGTACTGCCGAAATCACAGCTCCCGGAAAAATATTTACGTTCTTTCCTATTCGGGCACCTTCCATAATGGTCACATTAGATCCTATCCAACTTCCCTCACCTATAACAACATTATTATGTATCGTTGTGAAAGGTTCAATAACGACATTTTTTGCAATTTTTGCACCTGGATGCACATATGCCAGTGGCTGATTCATACTAGTTATTTTTTACTTTTACTATTTGTGCCATTATTTCTGCTTCAGAAACAAGTTTTCCATTTGCATATGCACGTGCTTGCATTTGGCAAATTCCTCTTCTAATAGGAACCATCAAATCTAATTTAAAGATAAGTGTATCTCCAGGTACAACTTGATGCTTATAACGTACATTATCTATTTTAAGTAAGTAAGTAAGATAATTTTCTGGATCTGGCACTGTACTTAATACTAAAATACCACCTGTTTGTGCCATTGCTTCTATTTGTAGTACTCCAGGCATTACCGGAGCTCCAGGAAAATGTCCTACAAAAAACGGCTCGTTCATTGTGACATTTTTTATACCTATCACATAGTCTTCTGTGAGTTCAAGAATCTTATCTACTAATAAAAATGGAGGTCTGTGAGGTAACATCTCCATTATCTGGTTAATATCTTTTACGGGCTTTGCGTGTAAGTCTACGTCAGGAACATAGTTGCGACGTTCATTTTTAATGATTTTTTGAAGCTTTTTTGCAAACTGAGTATTTACATAATGGCCAGGCTTATTTGCAATAATCTTACCTTTAATTCTTGTTCCTACAAGAGCAAGATCTCCTATTACGTCTAATAACTTATGTCGCGCTGCTTCATTTGCGTGATGCAATGTGAGGTTGTCTAATATACCGTTTGGTTTTACTGCAATATGCTCTTTATTAAAAGCCACTCGTAGTTTTTCCATTGTACTATCTGATAATTCTTTATCTACATATACAATAGCATTATTAAGATCTCCTCCTTTAATGAGACCGTGCTCTAGTAGCATTTCTATTTCGTGTAAGAAACTAAATGTCCTACTATCAGATATTTCTTTTTTAAACTCAGAGATATGTTCGATACTTGCATTTTGAGTTCCTAATACCTTTGTCCCAAAATCTACCATTGTAGTTACCTGGTACTCATCAGAAGGCATTAATATAATCTCACTTCCAGTTTCTTCATCTTTATAAGTAATAATTTGCTTTACAACATACTCATCTCTATCTGTTTCTTGTTCTTCTATTCCTGCATTTTCTAGAGCCTCTACAAAAAACTTAGAAGATCCATCCATAATGGGAGGTTCTGAAGCATCAAGTTCTATTAATAAATTATCTATCTCAAGACCTACACAGGCAGCAAGAACGTGCTCTGTTGTTTGAATAGATACTCCATTTTTTTCGAGATTAGTCCCTCGCTGTGTATTTGTTACTAAAGAAGCATCTGCATTAATTACAGGTTCTCCTTCTAGGTCTACCCTTTTAAATTTATATCCGTGATTTTCTGGAGCTGGCCTAAAAGTCATAGTCACATTAGATCCTGTGTGTAAACCTACTCCCGTAAGTGTTACATCATTCTTTATGGTACGTTGTTGAGCTTTGCTCATTGTTTGCTTTGTTTTTCGAGTTGATTTAATGTTTGTACAATTTTAGGTAAATTTTTAAAATGTACATATGATCTATTCCAGTCTGAATAACCAAATGATGGAGAACCTTGTAAAACTTCTTCATCTTTTATATTACGACCTATTCCTGATTGCGCTTGTATGCGCACTCTATTACCTATCAATAGATGTCCTGCTATACCTACTTGACCTCCTATAAGACAGTGCTTTCCTATTTTTGTAGAACCTGCAACACCTGTTTGAGCTGCAATAGCTGTATGAGCTCCTATCTCTACATTATGAGCAATTTGGATTTGATTATCAAGCTTTACACCTTGACGTATAATAGTAGACCCTAGCGTAGCTCTATCTATTGTTGTACCTGCTCCTATATCTACATTATCTTCTATAATTACATTCCCTATTTGCGGTACTTTAGAATACTCACCTTTATCATCAGGAGTAAAACCAAATCCATCTGCTCCTACTATGGCACCACTATGAATATACACTGTATTACCAATCACAGAGTCTGAATAAACTTTAGAACCTGCAAATAACACACAGTTATCACCTATAGTAACATTATCACCTATATACACATTAGGATAGATCTTTACATTATTGCCTATAGTCACATTTTTACCTAAATATGAGAAAGCACCTAGATAAAAACCTTCCCCATAGGTTGCAGTTTTAGCAATGAAACAAGGTTGCTCTATCCCTAGTTTATTGAGCTTTACTTGATTGTAATATTCAAGCAATTTTGAAAATGATTTATAGGCATCTTCTACACGAATGAGCGTAGGAGCAACTTTACTTTCAGCTTTAAAATCATTATTAACAATAACAATACTAGCTTCAGTATTATAAATATGAGGTGTATACTTTGGATTTGCTAAAAAAGTGAGAGAACCTGTAGATCCTTCTTCTATTTTTGCAAGTTTAGAAACTTCTATCTCAGGATTACCTTCTACGGTACCTTCAAGAATTCCTGCTATTTGGGAGGCGGTAAATTTCATTAACAGCAAAAATAGGAAAAATTAATTTCTAGCTTTTGGGTAACACAAATAGTTTTTAACGACTTCTTTTGTGAGCGATTTAAGACTTAATTGATCACTAGCTTTTACCACATCTACAATCTTACCATTAGACAATAATATATTAATCCCACCTTTACTGTAGTTATAGCCTTGATTTGAAATTACTCCTGTAAAAACAAAGTATGACGCCTCGTGAGCAGTAAGTTTACGTCGCTCCATAAGTGCTTCTGTATGCTTATTGATTTTTTGAGTATTAAATGGCTTTTTCTTAATCTTTACCTTGAGCAAATCTCTATTAATCACACATTTTGATAACTCAGAAAGCACAAAATCTGGATGCGAGCACCATTCCTTCATCCCAGAAATGATATCATAATCGTCTAGTTGAGAAAAATTATCTAGAGATTGCTTAATTGTTTTATGATCTATTTTATTTTTTAAAAAGAAAGAAAGTGCAGTACTTGAAGGCAGTTCTTCTCCATTTGCAGAGAGTTCTTTTGCTCGTTTTAACACCCTCGTAATTAACTGTTCTGCAACAATTCCTGTTTTATGCAGGTATACTTGCCAGTACATTAATCGTCTAGCAACTAAGAACTTCTCAACGGTATATACGCCTTTTTCTTCTACAACAAGTTGGTCATCTTTTACATTAAGCATCGCAACAATACGTTCTGTATTAATATTTCCTTCTGCCATACCAGTATAAAAACTATCTCGTTTAAGATAGTCTGTACGATCCATATCAAGTTGACCAGAGACTAATTGATTTAAGAAAGATCGTTTATATGTTCCCTTAAAGATATCTATGGCTAGCGTTAAACTTCCGTTAAACTCAATATTAAGTTCCTCCATAAATAGTGTAGATATATGCTCGTGACTCACCCCTTCTACAATGCTATGTTCCATTGCGTGAGAAAATGGACCGTGACCTATATCGTGCAATAAAATAGCAATTAACACCCCTTCCTGCTCTTCTGCACTTATAATAACCCCTTTATTTACAAGTACTTTAAGTGCTTTTTGCATCACTCCCAAACACCCTATAGCGTGTTGAAATCTCGTATGATGTGCTCCAGGATATACAAGATAAGAAAGTCCCATTTGTGAGATGCGACGCAATCGCTGAAAATACTTATGCTGTATTAGATCAAAAATGATCCCGTTAGGAATAGTAATAAACCCGTAAATTGGGTCGTTAATAATTGTAACTTTGGATATAGACAAAAGAAAACTATTTTAAGTTTTGATGGGTACGCTTTCGCGAAAGCGTATTTCCCACAAATATAACATTTAATACGGCTGCCACATCGCTTAAAACAGTGGTATCTTTAACACAATACATAGCACTTTTATGAGCAACATACATATACTTTGGGTAGACGATGAAATCGATCTTTTAAAGCCGCACATTTTATTTTTAGAAAAGAAAAACTATAAGGTAACCACCTGTGATAATGGTGCCGAAGCTGTAGACCTTATAGACGAGCAAAATTTTGACATCATCTTTTTAGACGAAAATATGCCTGGACTCTCTGGCCTTGAAACACTAAGCGAAATCAAAAATAAACGAGAAAGTGTCCCTATTGTAATGATCACAAAAAGTGAAGAAGAATATATTATGGAAGAAGCCATAGGCTCTAAAATAGTAGACTACTTGATCAAACCTGTAAACCCAAATCAGATATTATTAAGTCTTAAAAAAAATCTAGATCACAGTAGACTCATTAGTCAGAAAACAACTTCTTCATACCAACAAGAGTTTCGTAAAATAGCAATGGATCTATCTATGACAAATAGTTATGAAGAGTGGATGGAACTCTACCAAAAACTCATTTACTGGGAGATGGAGCTAGAAGGAATAGAAGATACGGGTATGTTTGAGATTTTAGAATCTCAAAAAGTCGAAGCAAACAATCAGTTTTGCAAATTTGTAGATAATAATTATGCCGACTGGTTTGATGGTCACGAAAACCCTACAATGTCACACACATTGTTTAAAAATAAAGTAGCTCCTCATATTAAAAAAGGAGAACCAACACTATTTGTTGTGATAGACAACTTACGTTATGACCAGTGGAAAGCCTTTGAACCTCATTTACAATCATATTATAAAAAAGAAAGTGAAGAACCTTACTTAAGTATCCTTCCTACAGCTACTCAATATGCTCGAAACTCGATTTTCTCTGGTCTTATGCCTGCAGATATGAAGAAAAAGCACCCTACTTTCTGGCTAGACGATACCGATGAAGGCGGAAAGAATATGCACGAAGCAGATTTTCTAGAAGCGCAACTCAAACGTCTTAACCTAGACATACAATGGGAGTATCATAAAATCACTAATTTAAAAAACGGAAAAAAGCTAGCAGATAATTTTAAATCTCAAAAAGAAAACGATCTCACCGTGGTAGTGTATAATTTTGTAGATATGCTCTCCCATTCTAAAACAGAAATGGAAGTTATAAAAGAGCTTGCCAGCAATGACAAGGCATATAGATCGCTTACAGAAAGTTGGTTTAAAAACTCTCCATTATTAGAAATGATACAAAGTGCTCAAGAAATGGGTATGAAGCTCATTATTACTACAGATCACGGGACTATCAATGTTAAAAACCCTTCGAAGGTAATAGGTGATAAAAACACAAGTCTCAATTTACGTTATAAGACAGGAAGAAGTCTTACTTACGAAAATAAAGAAGTACTCGCCGCCGAAGATCCAAGGTCCATACACTTACCCTCTATTAATATGAGTAGTTCTTTCATTTTTGCAAAGAGTGATTATTTCTTTGCATATCCAAATAACTATAATCATTATGTGAGTTATTATCGCAATACCTATCAACACGGTGGTGTGAGTCTTGAAGAAATGATCATCCCTTTTGTCGTTATGGATCCTAAATAATAAATCGTATAAGTTTTCTTTTATAAAAAGCATATTCTACTTTAGAATTCATAAATAATATAAAGCTTTAGGTATACATATTTAAAGCTTTTTTTATCTTAGTGTTTTTCAAATAAACTCATTAATGCAAAGGATCTATACACTATCTCAAATTGAGATAATTGCACAAGAAATCATATCTAAAGCCGTGAGCAATATATTGTTATTTAATGGAGAGATGGGTTCTGGAAAAACCACACTTATTAAAAGTATTTTAAAACAATTAGGAGTAAAAGAAGTTATAAGTAGCCCTACATTTTCTATTGTAAATGAATATATCTCTACTACTAATAAACAGATATATCATTTTGACTGTTATCGTCTAGAGCATCAAGAAGAAGCCCTAGATCTAGGTTTTGAGGAGTATATTTATACTGGAGATTGGGTTTTTATAGAGTGGCCAGAAAAAATTAGTAGTTTAATACCCCATAAAACACATACCATTACAATAAAGACTATAGACGAAGAGACAAGATCTATTGTATTGCAATAATTTATAAAAATTAAGAAAGCATAAAAAAGCTTAACAAAGTATGGCCAGCTTTTTTAGTTTGATATATAAATAAACATTATACGTCTTTATGCATAAAGGCTTGCTTTTTAAGTAACTCTTCTTCTGTCTCTACGTGATCGTCATCTGGCACACAACAATCTACTGGGCATACTGCAGCACATTGTGGCTCTTCGTGAAAACCTTTACATTCTGTACACTTGTCAGGTATAATGTAATAAATCTCATCACTTACGGGCTCTTGCGCCTCGTTTGCATCTACTTCCTTTCCGTTAGGAAGTATAACACTTCCATCTAGATCTGTTCCATCTGCATAACGCCAGTCATCGGCACCTTCATATATTGCAGTATTAGGACATTCTGGCTCGCAAGCTCCACAGTTTATACATTCGTCTGTTATGATAATTGCCATCGCTTTCTTTTTGGGTAACTTTGCACAAAAATAACGCCTAAGAGGCGATCTGCCAAAATCATATGACGCTTACTCAAAGAATTAACGCTTTTACGCAACTAGGATTTTTTTTAAGTCAGTTTACTCGTGATGCTATTGTTCAAAAAGAAAACATCCCGCACAACGACTTATTTTTTGATGGAATGAAGCATCAAATACAACTAGCAAGTCAATACAATGGCTGGTTTACAAAGGATAACATCTTATTTACATTAGAAGGATGGACTAATAGTCTTACTTTAGATAACTTGACAAATTGGTGTAATAACTATAATAACGCTTTCGCAAAAGCGAATACCCAAACCACCCACTCCTCAAAAACTGTCGCTGTGATAATGGCAGGAAATATTCCTTTAGTGGGTTTTCACGATTTTTTAAGTGTCTTAATCTCTGGACATCACTTTGTAGGTAAACAATCTAGTAATGATAAACACCTACTCCCCTTTCTTGCAAAATATCTAGAATATGTTGCTCCTGATTTTAAAGGTCGTATATCATTTACAGAAGATAAACTTCCAGAACACGATGCTATAATAGCAACAGGTAGTGATAATACAGCCCGTTATTTTGAATATTATTTTGGTAAAAAACCTAATATTATACGAAAAAATAGACACTCAATTGCAGTACTCACTGGTAACGAAACTACAGAAGAACTTATCGCTTTGGGAGAAGATATATTTAGATATTATGGTCTTGGGTGTCGCAATGTATCAAAACTACTAGTCCCAAAAGACTATAATTTTGACGCCTTCTTTAATGCAATGTATACCTGGAAAGACATTATAAATGTTGCAAAATATGCAAATAACTACGATTACAATAAGGCAGTATATTTAATGAGCCTATTTGATCTTTTAGAAAATGGCTTTTTGATGCTCAAAGAAGATGAAAGCTATGGCTCTCCCATTGCTACTTTATTTTATGAACGTTATAATACCCTTGAAGAAGTTTCAAAAAAACTAAAGAATGATAAGGATGCTATACAATGCATCGTAGGATCTAAAACACTCTTAAAAAGTATAAAATATACAAATGAGATTATCTCTTTAGGACAAACTCAAAAACCAAATCTTCAAGACTATGCCGATGGTGTAGATACTATTGCATTTTTATTAACGATTTGATAAATAAATTATTAATTTCTTTCTTGATTTTTCTTTGCTTTTAATCATCTTTGCAATGTTCTAAAAAGCATACTAATGAAGAAGCATAATTTTAGCGCAGGTCCTTGCGTTTTACCACAAGACGTTTTTAAAGAAGCCTCGCAGGCAGTTCTAGATTTTAACAACTCAGGTCTTTCTATTTTAGAGATCTCTCACCGCAGCAAAGATTTTGTAGATGTGATGGATGAGGCTCGCAATCTTGCTCTTGAGCTTTTAGGCCTAGAAGGAAAAGGATATAAAGCACTTTTTTTACAAGGTGGAGCGAGCACTCAGTTTTTAATGGTTGCTCATAATATACTACAAAATAAAGCTGGTTATATCAATACCGGAACTTGGAGTGATAAATCTATTAAGGAAGCAAAACTTTTTGGAGAAGTCGTAGAAGTTGCATCAAGTAAAAATGCAAACTATAACTACATCCCAAAAGGATATAGTATTCCTGAAGGATTAGATTACCTTCATATCACAAGTAACAATACTATTTTTGGCACACAAGTAAAGGATTTTCCTACAACAGATTGCCCGCTTATATGTGATATGAGTAGTGATATTTTCTCAAGAGAATTAGATTTTTCTAAATTTGATCTTATTTATGCAGGTGCTCAAAAAAATATGGGTCCAGCAGGAGCGACGCTTGTTATTGTAAGAGAAGATCTTTTAGGGAAAGTAACACGTGTGATTCCTTCTATGTTAGATTATCAAACTCATATTAGTAAAGGAAGTATGTTTAACACACCTCCTGTGTTTTCTGTATATGTATCTATGCTCACACTACGTTGGTTAAAAAACCTAGGAGGTATTAAAGCCATAGAAGAGATTAATACGCGAAAGGCCACATTATTATATAGTGAGATAGAATTAAATCCATTATTTAATGGATTTGCTGCTAAAGAAGATAGATCATCTATGAATGCTACCTTCTCGCTTGCAGATGGAGATTTAAAAGAAACTTTTGACGCAATGTGGAAAGAGGCTGGAATAAATGGTCTTAATGGTCACCGTAGTGTAGGTGGCTACAGAGCTTCTATGTACAATGCATTATCTATGGATAGCGTAGGTGTTCTAGTAGATGTAATGAGTGAACTAGAAAGAAAAGCATAAACAAAGGATAGATGATATAATAACATCTGTTTAAAATGATAAATTAATAGGTTTTTCGCTTTCGCGAAAGCAAAAAAATACCGCAAAGCGGCATAAAAATGAAAGTACTAGCAAACGACGGAATATCTCAAACTGGAGTAGATGCTCTAGAAGCAGCTGGTTTTGAAGTGAGCACTACTAATGTAGCTCAAGACCAACTAGAAAGTTATATTAATGACAATGAAATCACAGTAATACTCGTAAGAAGTGCAACAACGGTGCGCAAAGAACTTATAGATGCTTGTCCTTCTATAAAAGTGATAGGACGTGGTGGTGTAGGTATGGACAATATTGATGTACAATATGCTCGCGATAAAGGACTAAGTGTCATAAACACGCCTGCAGCCTCATCTGCATCTGTAGCAGAACTTGTTTTTGCACATTTATATAATGGTGTACGTTTCTTATATGATTCTAACCGTAATATGCCACTTGATGGAGATACTAAGTTCAAAGCACTTAAGAAAGCATATGCAAAAGGCACAGAGTTACGTGGTAAAACAATAGGTATTATAGGTTTTGGACGTATAGGACAAGAAACTGCAAAAATTGCATTAGGTGTTGGAATGAAAGTTATTTACAGTGATCCATTTATGGAAAAAGCAACTGTAGATGTTGCCTTCTTTGATGGACAATCAGTATCATTTAATCTATCATCTATTTCAAAAGAACAACTCCTTAAAGAAGCAGATTTTATCTCTTTACACGTTCCTGCTCAAAAAGAGTATGTTATTGGGAGAACAGAATTTGCTGCTATGAAAGATGGTGCAGCTATCGTAAATGCAGCTCGTGGAGGTGTTATAGATGAAGTCGCTTTAGTAGAAGCTCTAGATAGTGGTAAACTTTCTTTTGCAGGTCTTGATGTATTTGAAAACGAACCAACACCTGCTGTAAAAGTTCTTATGAATCCTAAAGTAAGTCTTACACCTCATATAGGTGCAGCGACTGGAGGAGCTCAAGATCGTATAGGAACCGAACTTGCTGAGCAAATTATAAGCATCTTAAAATAATCGATGTAACACACAAAAACATCGATATAATACAAAAACCGTCCTAGTGATGGTTTTTTTACTTGTATTTGTAAATGTGCTTTTAATTTTTGTACCTTGAAAACATTCAATAATTAAAAAAATAAAAATACAATGGCAGGATTAATGGATCTTTTAAATAGTGATATTGGAAAATCTCTAATAAGCGGTGCTAGTGCAAAGTCTGGAGCTTCTGAAGGAGACACAGCAAGTGTACTTAGTATGGCGCTTCCCGTACTTATGGGAGCAATGAAAAAGAATGTACAAACAGAAGAAGGTGCTTCAGGGCTTTTAGGAGCTTTATCTGGAAAGCATAATGGTGGTATATTAGATACTATAGGAGATCTTATGGGTAACGGAGGTCCAGATGATAATACTGTAAATGATGGTGCTGGTATATTAGGACATCTACTAGGAAGTAACCAATCTAATGTTGAGAATGCATTAAGTTCTAAATCTGGTGTAGATGCTGGATCTATAGGACAAATTCTTAAAGTAGCAGCTCCTATCTTAATGGGAGTTATTGGTAAACAGACGCAACAAGCTGGTATAAACAATGCTTCTGGTATGAATAGTCTTTTAGGAAGTTTACTAGGTGGAGAATCTCAAGGTAACCAAAGTCTTATCACTTCATTATTAGACTCAGACGGTGATGGAAGCATCTTAGATGATGTTGCTGGAATGGTTATGGGAAGCAATAAATCTAGTGGTGGTCTAGGAAGTCTTCTTGGAGGCCTTTTCGGAAAATAAATCCCATTTAACGTACAAAACAAACGCTTTATCAAATGGTTAGAGCGTTTTTTTTATCCCCTCAATGAGATCAAGCAATTACTCATTTTAGATTGTAAAAAGACAATAACAATCTTAATTTCATACGTATATACGTTAAGACTGATTTAAAAATGACTGAAAATTCGTCAAAAAAAAGTATATTTAATTGCTATGAAAAATCTTCTCTACACATTATTACTAGCTGCAATCATAATAGGTTGCGCAACTACAAATCCTTCTAAAGAAAAAAGCAACAATGAAATAACTCAGGTTACTAATGACACAATACGTATTGCAAATGATAGTCTAGAATACGAAATACTTATTATTGAACCTGGATTCAATGCCTGGCTGGTCACACAACCACCTCGTCAATTTTACAATCAGACATTTTTAGAAATACGCAATAAAATATCTGTTGTAAATTATAATAATAGAGTTTTACAACCTAGTCGTTTTGATCCTAATATTTATATCCAACAAATCAATTATGACAATTTTATAGACTATGGATATGAAGTAAATTATTTACTTTTTAATTGGTTTGAATTTTTCCAAAAACGATACAAGCAAAAACTGCGATAATTGTATTTTTGCAGTGATATGGAACATTTTAAAAAACGCTGGGAGATTACAAAAAACTGGCAACTCATCCACTTTATCTTAGGTCTTCTGGCAACAGTCTTTTCTTCATACTTATTAGGAAGAGGTATCACAAAATGGTTTACTAGCTATAACACAAAACTGTATTATATTGTTTTAACATTTATTACACTCATCATAAGTTATATAATTATTAAAATTACACTCTGGTTATTTACAAAATTATATAAACGTTGGAAAGTTACTTATAGATGGGAACTTGTCGCTATTTTTTTAGTATTTGCCTTAACAGGTTCATTTTCAGGAAGATTATCTAACCCATTAATGGAACTTATAGGTCTTGATCGCGAGCTCACAAATGGGTGGATATATTGGCCTGTTAGAATTCTGTTAATATTTCCAGTATACCAAGTTCTTTTAGTATTTTTCGGCTGGATTTTTGGCCAATATACTTTTTTTAAAGCTTTTGCTATAAAAATGGTGTCTCGTATGGGATTGGGCTTCTTATTCTCAAAATGATTTGAATAAAAACAAACCACATATCATTCATAGAAGTCTTGCACTATTAGTGCTTGCCGCTTTTCTACTGCCTGCTCTTATTAATTTTGTGCACGCAACAGAAGGTCATCACCATTTTGATATCTGCACAGAGTCAAACACTCACGTGCACGAATCAAAATTAGACTGTCATCTAGATGATATGCAAATGGTAGATGTAGGGTTTTACGCTTTCGCGAAAGCGTACTCACTCTCCTCTAATATTTTTACTCAAACTACATTTTTCTTACCCACATCTAGTTATACTCAAATAGCTAAGAATATTTCAGATCGCGGTCCTCCTGCTACTTGTTAATTATTGATATTTCTTCAATTAGAAACAAAATTAACTTTTATGAAATTCATTGTATGGCTCAACGCATTGTTGTTGAGTACTGTAATGTTTGGGCAAAACTGTTCAAATACACTTACAGGGTATGTGATCGATCTACACGATAGTAGTGTATTAACTGAAGTCACATTAATTATTGCAGGTTCTGAGATATCTACTATTACTGATAAAGAAGGTAAATATAGCATCTCTAACTTGTGCGCGAGAACTTATACTTTACAGGTATCTCATCCAGAATGTGAGACTCAGGTTGTAAAAGTCGTAGTAAATGGCAATACAACTCGTAACATTAATATGGAACATCACTTAGAATCTCTAGGAGATGTAGAATTAGTAGCGCACGCTCACAAAGCAAAAAGCCGTACAGCGACAGAACAAATAGTAGCTCACGATATTTTAGAACAAAATAGTTCAGGTTCTTTAGGTGATGCATTAAATAACTTAAGCGGTGTGACTTCATTAAATACTGGAAATACGGTTGTAAAACCTGTTATACAAGGTCTTCATAGTAGCCGTATTGTATTAATTACAGACGGCACTAGATTACAAGATCAAGAATGGGGAGTTGAACACGCACCCAATATTGATATCAATGCTGCTGGGGAAGTTACTGTCATAAAAGGAGCTGCAGGTCTTCAATACGGAGGAGACGCTGTAGGTGGTACTATCATTATTGAACCAGAAAAAGTCCCTGTAAAGGACACACTCTTTGGAAGAACAATATATACAGGAGCAAGTAATGGACGTGGTGGAACAATAACCTCTTCACTCACGAAGTCATTTAATAATGGATGGTATGCTAGTATAAATGGAACATATAAGCGTTTTGGAGATTTTGAAGCTCCAGATTATGTGTTAAGTAATACTGGAATTGATGAAAAAAATATTTCAGCCCGTATAGGAATAAACAAATATCTATTCGGTCTAGAAGCTAGCTATTCTCTAGTGGATAAAGAATCTGGGATTCTTCGTTCTTCTCATTTGGGAGGAGCAGAAGATCTTGTAATTGCTATAAATAGTGATCGTCCTTTTATTGTAGAAGATTTTACATATAAAATAGACGCTCCAAGACAAGATGTAAAACATCAGGTATTAAAGGTTAATGGGTTTTATCGTTTTGAAAATTTTGGAAAGTTGAGTTCCCAGCTCAGCTACCAACGTAATAACAGACTAGAATTTGATATCCGCCGAGATAGTGAAGATACTAGGCCGTCTATAGATTTACAATTAGAATCTACCAGTGGTCAAATAGATTTTGAATATACCGCAGACAAAACAATTACCGCAAAAGCTGGAATTTCTGGAACATTCCAAGAACACTTTCCAAATCCTTCTACAGGAGTTAGAAGACTAATTCCTGATTATGAAGCATATCATTTTGGACTCTATACATTAGGGTCTAAAGATTTTGGTGCGCTTACAATAGAGGCAGGATTTCGATATGATTATAATCGAATAGAAGCAGAAAAATTTTATACAACCTCCTTTTGGGAAGAACGAGGGTATGATATAGAATTTGCAAACTTTGAAGTAGAAGAGTCTGGTAATCAAATTTTTGTGACTCCTGATTTTGATTACCATAACTTCTCTGCAACTATAGGTACTGCATATGAATTTAATACAAACAACAATATTGCTTTTAACTACTCTCTAGCGTCAAGATCACCCAATGTATCAGAACTTTTTAGTGATGGTTTACATCAAAGTGCTGCGCGTATTGAACTAGGAGATTTAAGCTTTAAGCAAGAGGTAGCTAATAAATTTTCTATAAACTTCGAGCATAATACTAAAGATTGGGGTTTTAAAATCGCCCCATTTGCAAATTTTATAGACAATTTTATACTTATAGAGCCTACAGGAATTCAACAAACCATTCGTGGTAATTTCCAAGTATGGGAATACAGACAGACACAAGCAAGATTACTTGGTTTTGACATAGATAATCGTATACAATTATATAAAAACCTAGAACTCAACAGTCAGTTTTCAATTGTAAAAGGAAAAGATATAGCATTAGACAATACAATTATAGACATTCCTTCGGCAAGTACTCGTAATGCAATAACCTATCGTATTCCAGAGGTTAATAATTTAAACTTAAAATTAGAGAGCAACTTTGTTTTTAGACAAAATGAATTTCCTGATAATAATTTTGAAGTCTTCCTTGTAGAAACTGAAACTACAGAAATTGTAGATATAAGTACTCCTCCTGATGCTTATCATTTGATCAATTTTAGAGGAGATATTGATTTTGCGATAAACAAAAAAAGCACACTCAATCTCAGTCTAATGGTAAACAATATATTCAATACAAAATATCGAGAGTATCTTAATAGACAGCGTTTTTTTGCAGACGACCTAGGTCGTAATATATTATTACAATTAAAAGTAAGCTATTAATAGATATGCTTTCGCGAAAGCATATAACTATCTAATTAAAGAACACATAGAAAACATTTAAACTTTTTATTTAACACAAACAAATTTAAACAACGGCTTAAAAGCAAAAATTAATTATGAAAAATCTAACAAAACACCTTGTAATCGCTCTAACAACTCTTTCTTTATTTTCTTGTGGAGATGATGATGATAGTACTCCAGACATAATAAACGAAGAAGAAGTAATTACCACACTCATCGCAACTTTTACAGACCCTGCAACTTCAGAAACTATCACTTTACAATCTCAAGATCTTGATGGAGATACAGGTGATGCTCCTGTAGTAACGGTTTCTGGAAGTTTTAGTGCAGATACTACATATGAAGGAACTGTACAATTTCTTAATGAAACAGAAAGTCCTGCAGAAGACATTACAGAAGAAGTAGAAGAAGAAGATGATGAGCATCAAGTTTTCTATACATTTTCTAGTGATCTAGACGGATCTATAACATATACAAGTTTTGATGGTGATGGAAACCCATTAGGTACTACTGCAGATCTTGACGCTGGAGATGCTAGTATGGGAACTCTTACAATCACTTTACGTCACGAGCCTACAAAACCTAACGATGGTACTCTTGCTGACGCAGGTGGAGAAACAGATATTCAAGTTTCATTTCCTGTTACTATAGAATAAATAAAAATATTATTATCTAAAAAAGGCTAAGAGTATATACTCTTAGCCTTTTTTTATTCTTTAGACAGTAGACTCTACATTCATTAAAAAAGGCAACCTATAAAACTCATTTTAGATTAAATTGAGATCTGTGTTTACTTAAAATAATACTTAACATAGAATCTTATATTTTAAACACCTTGTTCCTGTGGCTGCTCTTCTTCTGGTTTTGCAAATAACTCCATCACCGCTCTTCCTAAAAAGGCTGTCACGTCACTTGCTATGAGGCCTTCTATTCCATATTGATTTACAGCGATGTCTCCAGCTAGACCGTGTAAATACACTCCCATCATAGAAGCTTCTACTGGATGATATTGTTGGGCTAGTAGGCCGGTGATCACTCCCGTGAGTACATCTCCTGTTCCTGCAGTAGACAATCCTGGATTCCCAGAGGTATTTATATAGTATCTCTCATCATATACAGTTACGGTATGAGCACCTTTAACAACTATAACGACATTATGCTTTTTTGCAAACTGGGAGGTTTTTTTAAGTTTATCAAAATCATCATCCCACTTCCCTATCAAACGTTCTAACTCTCCTGGATGTGGTGTAAGAATAGAAAGCTCGGGAACTTGCTCCATTAATGCTGGACGTTTTGCTATGCAGTTTAAAGCATCTGCATCTATTACAATAGGACTTTTTTGAGTCTTTAAGAAGGCTCCCATTGCAGTCACCGTTTTTTCATCGGTTCCCATTCCTGGACCTATACCTATGGCAGTGGCTTCTGTTTGAAAATCTATCTCTTCAAAACATTTTCCATTAAAATTATCGGTTTCTACCATTACTTCAGGAAGTGCCGTTTGTAAAATAGGCACTCCTATTTGAGGCACATATGCAGTAACAACACCACTACCTGCTCTTAAGGCAGCTTTTGACGCAAGAGTAACAGCTCCCATTTTTCCAAAGCTACCTCCTATAATAAGGCTGTGGCCAAACATTCCTTTATGGGTATACTGTGATCTCCCTCTATACATTTGTTGTATATCTGGTTTTCCTATGAGCTGCGCATTTACAGGCAAACTTCCCAAAAATTCTTGATCAAGACCTATATCTATAGTATCCCACATATTTATAAATCTCCCTGTATTAGGAAGGAAAAATGCAAGTTTAGGAGACATAAAGCTCAACACAAATGCTGCATTAACTACTACATCATCTTTATCTAATCCTTTTTCTGGATACATTCCAGAAGGAATATCTATGGAAAGTGTATATGCCTTAGATTCATTAATTTTCAAAATGAGATCTTGCACCCATTTTTCTGGACGACGATTTAATCCTATCCCAAAAATAGCATCTACTACAATATCTTGGGGATTTATTTCAGGTAGTACTGTAGTGCTCTTTATAGTTTCTGGCCACTTTTTTACTTCGCTCTTTAATGCGTCATAAGCTTTAAGAAAATCTGGCGAGCGTTTATCACCACAGTTTACTATATAAGTATCTACATTATATCCATTTTTGAGTAGCAATCTTGCAATCACAAGACCATCTCCTCCATTATTTCCTATTCCGCAAAAGACTTTTATAGGTACAGGTTGTCCTTGCAATCGATGGTGCATCCACTCATAGACATAACCGCCAGCACGCTCCATTAAATTATATGAAGGGATTCCTTCTTTTTCTATCGTTGCTTTATCGGCGGCATAAATCTGTTGCGTGTTATATATTTTCATAAAAATCTATTATAGAGAATGTTTTAAAGAATTTGTTAGTCCGCTTTCGCGAAAGCGTAAAACATACCACTAAATTAGAAAAAAGTAATACAGCAATCACATTATAGATTAGAATTCTTACAATGAAAACAAACTTTATCGATCTTCTTAAAACTTTTTTACTCAAAAAATAAAACAATCTATAGCATATTACTTATGTATAATATTTAATAAAAAAGAGTAAAAAAGATAAATATTTTAAAAAGCGGCATTTAGATTATCACTTCCATATTTAAAATCCTTTTGCGCATACTATATTGAAATATCCTCAAAAGTTATTTCATCACGTTGTATCGTTCTATAAATATCTTAATTTTAACCATTCATTAACATATGGAAATAACACAAAATATATCTATTTTCTTCATTACCATTACAGGTATTATTACCCCTATGGGGTATTAGTTGTTTCATATCGTCCATTTTGCGCTCGTAGATCGAGCCAGCTTTCAATTTATATATAAAACCCTTTTCCAAAACTGCATTATATGCGTGTATTAAAATTTGGCGGTACTTCGGTAGGAAGTATTGAAAACATAGAAAAAGTAATTGCCATTGTGGCACAACAATCTCAATCTCATCCTGTAGCTGTAGTAGTTTCGGCTGTAGGAGGTGTGACCGATTTATTACTTAAAGCAGGAACACTTGCTGCTCATAAAGATCCATCTTATAAAGATATTTTTAATGAGATTAGTAAAAAACACCTTGAATTTACAGAGAGTCTTACAAGTAAAAACACTGAAGTTATCGCTAAGGTTTCAGAATTAATGTCTAACCTAGATGATCTTCTTAAAGGTATTTTTTTAATAAATGAATTATCTCCTAAAACAATAGACAAGCTCTCTTCTTTTGGAGAACTCACCAGTAGCCATATTATAAGTGCTGCTTTTAAGCATAAAAATATAGCCATTGCTTTAAAAGATAGTCGCAAACTTATTATCACAGATAGTAAGCATACTAAAGCAAGTGTAAACTACGATCTTACTAATAAAAACATACAAGAATATTTTACCACTTCTTCTCACAAAATCACTATTTTAGGAGGTTTTATAGCGAGTACAGAAACGGGAGAAACAAGTACACTAGGCCGTGGTGGTTCTGACTTTACAGCAGCAATTATTGCAGCGGCATTAAATGTAGATCAACTAGAGATCTGGACAGATGTGAGTGGTATGTTTTCTGCAAATCCTAAACTCGTAAAAGAAGCACAACCCATAAGTGAGATATCTTATCACGAGGCAATGGAGTTATCACATTTTGGGGCAAAAGTGTTGTACCCTCCTACCATTGTTCCTACATTGAGTAAAAACATTCCTATTTATATCAAAAACACAATGGCTCCTGAAGAAGCAGGAACACGCATTGCACAACAGGAAAAAGAAAACGGTACACCTATAAAAGGAATCTCACACATAAGTGATATTGCACTTCTTACATTAGAAGGTGCTGGTATGGTGGGAAATTCTGGAATCTCAAAACGTCTTTTTGAAGTACTATCACTACAACAGGTAAATATCATATTAATCACGCAAGCCTCTAGCGAACATAGTATTTGTATCGGTGTGATGAAAGCAGATGCCTTAAGAGCAAAAACAGCAATAGAAACTGAGTTTGCATACGAAAGGTCTTTACATAAAATAGATCCTGTTCTTGTAGAAGCTGGCCTTGCTATAATTGCACTTGTAGGTGAATCTATGAAGAGCCATCAAGGTATTTCTGGAAAAATGTTTAGTACGCTGGGTAAAAACGCAGTAAACATTAGGGCTATTGCTCAAGGTGCTAGTGAGAAAAACATCTCTGCAGTCATTGCAGAAAAAGATGTAAAAAAAGCACTTAACAGCCTACACGAAGTTTTCTTTGAAGGCAACCGTAAGCAACTTAATTTATATATAATGGGCGTAGGTAATGTAGGGAGTAAGCTCATAGAGCAGATCAAACAGCAGGACATTTATTTACGTGATAACCTCAATCTTAATTTACGTATAATGGGGCTTTCTAATAGTAGAAATATGCTTGTCTCTGAAACTCCAATTGATCTAGATAAATGGAAAGAACAACTGGATGATGGAGAGACTGCTGATATTTTACGCTTTCGCGAAAGCGTAATTACCTCAAATCAACGCAATGCTGTTTTTGTAGATGTTACTGCAAATGAAACTGCTGCATTGAGTTATGATAACTATTTACGTAATAGTATTTCTGTAGTAGCGTGTAATAAAATTGCAGCAGCGGGATCACAAGAGTATTACTCTAATCTTAAATCATTAAGTCGTAAATACAATGCTTCATTTATGTTTGAAACAAACGTAGGGGCTGGATTACCCATCATAGACACACTGCAAAACCTCATTGCTTCTGGTGATAGAATCACAAAGGTACAAGCGGTACTTTCTGGAAGTCTCAATTTTGTGTTTAATAACTTTAAGACAGGAGGGAGTTTTCACGATGTAGTACAAGCTGCAAAATCTGAAGGATATACAGAACCAGATCCTCGTATTGATTTGAGTGGTGTAGATGTGGCTCGTAAAATATTAATTCTTGCTAGAGAGAGCGGTCTTAAACTCGAACTTGCAGATATTAAAAACACACCTTTCTTGACTAAAAATAATCTTGAGAGTACCGATGTCCCTCATTTCTTTGAGACACTCAAAGAAGATGCAGATCACTTTGAGAAACTTGTGAGTGAAGCTACAGCAAAAGGAGAGCGACTTAAATATGTTGCTCAATTAGAAAATAATGAAGCGAGTGTAGGATTACAATCTGTAGGTAACGATAGTCCTTTTTATAACCTAGAAGGATCTGATAATATTGTATTATTCTATACAGAACGCTATCCAGAACAACCTCTTATTGTAAAAGGAGCTGGTGCCGGTGGAGAAGTAACCGCAAGCGGATTATTTTCAGATATTATACGTCTAAGACAAGATTAATTGCGTGTAGAAAGTTATATTTTTGAGTACACTTTAAAGTATTAGAAATAAGAGATCGATGAGTTCAAATACTGATATTAAAATATTCTGTCCTGCCACAGTTGCAAATGTAAACTGTGGTTTTGACGCTTTAGGGTTTGCACTAGAAGGGATAGGTGACGAAATGGTTTTTAGAAAAACTAAGACTCTTGGTGTAACGATCACTAAAATCACGGGAGACACATTACCTATGGAAGCTCATAATAATGTTGCTGGTGTTGCTGGCAATGCTTTATTAGAAGCCGTTGGGGCAGATTTTGGAGTCGAAATGGAAATTCATAAAAAAATACGTTCTGGCTCTGGAATAGGTAGTAGTAGCGCAAGTGCTGCTGGTGCTGTTTTTGGTATTAATCAATTATTAGATACTCCTGTTTCTAATCTTGAACTCACCCGCTTATCAATGAAAGGAGAAGCACTTGCCAGCGGTAATGAGCACGCAGATAATGTAGCTCCTTGCATTTATGGAGGGACTACACTTGTTACAGGCTATGATCCTTTTAAAGTGATTGCCTTACCTCCTATGGATACCGTATATGTTGGTATTTTACACCCACACATTCAAATAAAAACCAAAGAAGCTAGAGAGATTTTACCAGAAAAAGTACCTATGAAAGATGCCATTGCTCACTCCCAACATCTTGCTAGTTTTGTAGCCTCGCTCTATGAATGGGATAAAGCACTTTTTGCAGATAGTCTCAAGGATGTACTCGTCACTCCATATCGCAAGCAATTAATCCCACATTTTGATACTATAGAGACAATTTCAAAAAAGAATGGTTGTATTGCTTTTGGAATTTCTGGAAGTGGTCCCAGTATGTTTTGTCTTGCTTTTTCAAAAGACAACATAGACTCTTACTTATCAGAAAGTATCGATCTTTATAAGGATAACGGCCTAGAAGTAGATGGATATTCTAGTAAAATTTCTAGTGAAGGATGTAGGGTGATTGAGTGATATTAAAAGACATACTTAGGCTCTTAAAGGAAAAGACAGATTACTTGCACTAGCGCCCAAATAATCCATTTTTAAAACTTTACCAATCTGAAAAAAAGCTGAGGCAACAAAAAATGTTATTAGACAGTATCCAAAATTTTGTGTAAATAGAATTTCAGCGAGTTTTATTTTTTATAGTTGAACCCGTTTTTCAAATATAGTTAACGTGAGTTCGATATAAAATTTACTGTATATCAATTAGTTATAAAATAAATCAACTTACAAGCTGGTGTTACGCAATCAGAGAAGTGTTTTTTCTCATTTTAATAAAAAACTGTTGATAAGTCCCTTTTTCTTAAAAAAAATAGCTTTTTTAATCGTTTTAGCCATTAAATATGTCAACTGTTATCTAATCGATTAATAAATCTAAGTAGACATTTATTTCTAAATTTTTAGTAATCAGCAGTTT
>CALKZS010000176.1 GCA_938002835.1 uncultured Dokdonia sp.
CAGCATTCGTAAAAGCGCAAAAGAGACTAGCATTTTGATTCAAACATCTTTTGACTGGTGTCATAAATTATTGACTTCCTTTACTAGTGTGTCTGTAGAGGAGTTCCAAGGCATTGTAGAGAGTGATGATCTTTTCTTTGCCCATTCTGAGAAAGGGAATCGAAATTTAGATCGTCCTGCCAAAAAGCGAGGAGAAAAAGCTGGTAAGCGAGGAGTTAGTAATGAGAAAGTTGCAGTTGTTGCTACTTGTGACAGGTCAGAGAACAACTATTGTAAGGTCGTTACTAAAGGGCGTATCAGTAAAAAGGACTTGGATAAGGTCTTCAAAGGAAAACTAGATAAAGTAGAAGTGCTCTGTAGTGATAGTCATAGAAGTTATAATGCATTTGCAAAGAGGTTGGATATCAATCATAAGAAGTTTAATGCTTCTAAAGGGCAACGAGCAGTAGAAAAAATCTATCACGTTCAGAATGTTAATAATATGGATATGAGACTACGAAAATTCTTAGCTTCATTTAAAGGAGTAGCTACTATATACTTGCAGAACTATCTCAATTGGTTCTTAGTACTTGAAAAGATTAAAAACTCAACTACTAGAATTACAACTGTAGCTGCTATAGCTTTTGCATCAAATACTGCGTGGATGGAATTTAAAAACATAACAGTAAATCATACTCTTTTTAGAACTTAGCTAAAGCAAACTTTAAAATTATTTACACTCCATACAAAACCATTGTTTCTGTATAATTACCTTATTTTTCAATGAGACTGTATTTATATTTAACACATTATAACAAATAATTGCTATTGATAATTACGTATGACTATACTTAAATCAAAAAAGTATTAGAGTACTACTTTTACTTTATAAAGTCTATCCAAAAGACTTGTTAAATTAAGACTATAAAACACATTTTGACATTACATTTGTAATTATTTTTCAAACACAGAATGCGTCAAAAATATTTAGTCTTTCTTCTATGTGTTCCAGTATGGGCATTTGCTCAAAATATAACTGTAGATAGCCAGACATTTACACCACAACAATTAGTAGAAGATATCTTAATAGATAGTGATTGTATCTCAAATATACTGGTAACTAATGTAATAGGAGGTAATTTTGGTAATCAAGAACAAAGTTATGGATATTTTAATGCAAATGGGAGTAATTTCCCACTTCAAGAAGGTATTGTTTTAACCACAGGAAGACTTCAGAACGTTCCTGGTCCTAATACAACATTAAGTGATGATGATGCAGCAGGATGGACTGGCGATAGTGATTTAGAACAAGTGCTTAATGAAACAAATACATTTAATGCCACAATTTTAGAGTTTAATTTTGAATCTACGGCTTCAGAAGTGCGTTTTAGATATCTTTTTGCTTCAGAAGAATATCAAGAAGGAGATGGTAATACGTGTAGATTTTCAGACCTCTTTGGTTTTTTAATAAGACAACAAGGTACTCAAACCTATGAAAATATTGCTTTAGTACCTAATACAGATACTCCAGTAAAAGTGACAACTGTACATCCAGAAATACCTGGAGAATGCGAGGCCGTTAATGAATTTTTCTTCGATACTTTTAATGACCAGAATGACTCCACTACCGCGATTAATTTTAATGGACAAACCAAAGTACTTGAAGCTACAGCTATCATACAGCCCAATACTAGCTATGAAGTAAAACTTGTAATTGCAGATGAAACAAATGCTAGATTTGATTCGGCAGTATTTTTAGAAGCAGGAAGTTTTCAATTAGGAGTAGATCTAGGAGAAGACAGAACCATTCTTAATGGTAATCCCGTATGTGGTGAAGATTCTATAACATTAACAGTTAATGAACCAACAGCTACAGCTTACCAGTGGTTTCAAAACGGAAATTCTCTAACAGAAACTTCAAATGAATTAGAAGTTATACAAGATGGTTTTTATGAAGTAACTGTAACACTTGCAAATGGTTGTGAGGCTTTTGGTGAAGTCACTATTGAATTTACAGAAAACCCTACTCTATTTGATAGCACATTAAATCAATGTGATCTCGATGGTGATGGTCTAACACAATATAATCTTTTTGATGCTTTTTTTCTTTTAACTGGAGGTCAAGGTGGTATCCAGATTAATAGTTTTTTTATAGAAGACCCCGAAATAGTTCCAAATGCAACTGAAGTTACAAACCCCAGAACATTTAACAACACAACTTCTAATCAAGTTGTTTTTGCTCAAGGTATTAACCAGTTAGGGTGCACAGCTACTGCAAGTCTAACACTTACTACTGGAAATGTGATGCTTACTATTCCTAATCAAAGTGTTTGTGATGAAGATACTTCACCTTTTGATGGAATTACTTCTATTGACTTAGATTTGATTACTATGTTAATTCAAAATGACATTCCTGCCAATACTACAGCAGCATATTATCTCAATGAAAGTGATGCATTATCTACAACAAATGAACTAACATCCATATATACAAACACCACATCCTTTGAGCAAACACTTATCATTAGATTAAATGAAGATGATCAATGCGTATCTATAAGTGAAATCACCATAGAGATCATATCACCTCCTTTATTATTAGAAAATGAAACAATTACCTATTGTTTAGATTCATTTCCAGAATTGATCACTTTAGAAAGTGGTATCACAGGAAATAGTAATGATTTCACCTATGACTGGCTACTTGACGGCAATGATTTAAATCTATTTTCAGAAGCTATAGATGTAAATGAAACTGGTCTTTATACAGTTATAGTTACTAATGAAAATGGCTGTTCAAATATAAAAGAGATAGATGTACAAGGTATAGAAGCTCCTTTAATAACAGATGTCACAATAGAAAACAATGGGGCTAATAGTACTGTCACTGTAATTACATTAGAAAATGGTAATTATGAATACTCTATTGAGAGCGAAATAGGTCCTTATCAAGACTCTTCTATATTCTCAACTATCTCTCCAGGTTTTTATACCATTTATGTAAGAGACATAGAAGGCTGTGGGATAGATCGTTTTGATATCTCTGTATTAGGGTTTCCAGCATTTTTTACTCCCAATGGTGATAATTATAATGATTTCTGGCAAGTAGAAGGTTCATCTGCTACCATAAATCCTATAGCAGATATTTCTATTTTTGATCGCTTTGGAAAATTAGTATACAACTCTCAAGTTTTAGATCAAGGTTGGAATGGTAAATATAATGGCGCTATACTTCCTATTAATGATTATTGGTATAAAGTCACTCTTCAAGACGGCAGAGTTTTTACAGGGCACATATCATTGCTGAGATGATCCTTTATACGCTTTCGCGAAAGCGTAATAACTACTTTTTAGATACCGTCTGGGGTTTTAGCCTAATAAAACGAAATATGTGTAGCATTTTCATAATAATATAAGTAACATCAATTTCATACCAATGAATACCACCAAAATTTGCTCGAGAAGCATATTTATGATGGTTGTTATGATATCCTTCCCCCATCATTAAAAAATCAAATCTAAATAGGTTTTTAGAAGTATCTTTTGTTTTAAAATTAGTATAACCTATAATATGTGCAAACCAGTTTATTATAACTCCGTGAACAGGGGCCATAAATAACACAACAGGTAAAAACAACCATTGCCACCAAGCGGTTACAAAAATTGCAAACACTACACTGTAAACTATACCCCAAAGTACTCTTGAAAACCGAGAACTAGCAAAAGTGTCAAAACTCTTCCATTGAGGTATGTTAACTTTAAATTTTTTGTCTACTTCTATGCGATCATTATTAATATCTTGATAGATGTTTTTTGTTTTCCACATCATAGCAAATAGATTGTCATCATATGAAGGAGAATGCGGATCTTTTTCGGTATCTGTATATGCGTGATGGAGTCTATGCATAATACCATAACCATAAGCACTTAAATAACTTGAACCTTGGCAAATCCAAGTCAAAATATATGTTATTTTCTCAGCAGTTTTAGACATTGTAAATGTCTGGTGTGCAGCATACCTATGTAAGAAAAAAGATTGAAAAAAGAGACCACTATACCAGAGTATAACTACAAATAAAAGAATAAACATAACTTTTTTTTCAAAGTTAGTTTAGGTTCTATTCTAAAACAATGAATCTACATTAAGAAATACGACGTCTTATACGACTTAATGCTTGTGGTGTTACTCCTATATATGAACTAATATATTTAAGGGGTATACTCTTGAGTAATTCTGGTCTATCTTTAAAAATTCTTAAATAACGCTCTTCTGCACTATTATCAAGAAGAGATTGTAAACGTTTAGATTTTATAAGAAATAGATTCTCTGCAGCAAGCCTGCCTATAAGATTACCTATGCTTGTTTTATTGTATACTTCTTGTAAATCTCTGTGCGAGATACTAAGCATTTTAGTATCTGTAAGAGTTTGTATACTGTGAGAAGATGGCTTACCTGTCAAAAAAGAATCATAAGCACTCACAAATTGATTTGCAAAACAAAAACCAAAGGTAATTTCCTTATCAGATTCTTTTTTGGGTATGAATAAACGTACAGTTCCTTTTTGTAAAAAGGAAATATAATTTTCATTACTTCCTGCCTGATGGCAAATACTTTTTTTAGGATATGAACGAGGTACTAGTTTGGATGAAAATAACATCCAATCGTGATTGGAAATCTTTGCAAACTGTTCTATGTATTTTCTTATTTCTTTCAAAAAAGGGGGGGTTAAATTGAAACTATTTCAAATATAAAATACTTTAATCAAAATTTAAAGCATTGACCCACAGTAATAAAAAAATTAACATAACAACATTTTATGCTACTGCCTCTATTTTAGAATAATAATGCAAAATGTTGTTATAAAATTCTCTATTCTCAGGTGTATTACGTATACAAGACTTTAAGAATGAAGTAAGATTTGTATATATTACTTCTATTTCTAAACCTTTAGATAGAGTGTCTAAACCAAGATAAACTCTGTTATTATCTTCATCTAACACTACGCAAGATGTATTAAAAAAATTTTCTATGAGCGCTATATGAAGTTGTCTATGGTTTGCATTGCGCTTAAAGCGAAAATCTGTAGCATACTCGACTAAATCATATAAACTTTTCAGTGTCGTATCTGTGTTTAATTTTGAATTTTTTGTAGGGTTGAATCGCATTTTAAAAATAGTATTATGTTTTTTACTCTGTTTTGTTATTATTAGTTACGTTATAAACGTATGGTTTGGATTCTTTGTTAAACGAAATAATGTGATTTTTCTTACAAAAATATAATTTAACTTGGAATTATTCCTAATTATTGGATAATATTATATCTTTAGCATTATTAAAGAAATACCAATAGACGATGTCACTTACCACAAATTATGCCATTATTGATGTAGAGACTACTGGAAAAGGAATAAACGGTAATCGTATTACTGAAATCTGTATTGTGAGACTTGAAAATGGCAAAGAAGTAGATAAATTTGTGTCATTAGTAAATCCACAGCAATTTATTCCTCCATTTATAACTCATTTAACTGGCATTGATGATCAGATGGTAGAAGATGCACCACGTTTTGAGGAGATTGCTCAACGAGTCATTGATATCTCAGAAGATGCCATCTTTGTGGCGCATAATGTAAATTTTGATTTTAACGTGATACGTAATGAGTTTAAAAGACTGGATATTTCGTTTACAAGAAAAAAATTGTGCACAGTTAGGCTTTCGCGAAAGCTTATTCCAAATCTTTATAGCTATTCATTAGGAAATCTCTGTGCATCAATAGGAATTCCGTTAAATAATAGACACCGTGCCGAAGGTGATACAGATGCAACTGTCCTACTTTTTAAAAAAATCCTCTCTTTAGATCCAACCTTTACTGTGATAAAACACTTTTTAAATGTAAGATCTAAAGAAGCTACGCTACCTCCACACCTACCTGCACGTATTATACAAGAGCTTCCCGAAACTCCTGGAGTATATCTTTTTAAAAATAAAGCAGGAACTGTTATTTATGTAGGTAAAGCAATTAATATAAAAAAACGAGTACTCTCACACTTTTATGATAAGAAGAATAAAGAATATCTTCTTGGTCAAGAGACGTACCAAATAGATTATGAAGTTACTGGGAATGAGTTATGCGCATTACTTTTAGAATCTGAATATATACAGCAATATTTTCCTAAGTATAATCGTGCTCAAAAAATACCTATAAATACCTATTCTATTATTTTTTATGAAAATAGAAAAGGAGTTATACAACTAGCCATTGCTAAAACAAAGTATAGATATAGCGCAACAAAGAAGGTATATACAAGGTCTAACGCAACTAAGGTTCTTAATAGTCTTTGCCGCACATTTAATCTATGTCCTCGTTTTTGCGGTTTACAAGCTACTTTTGAAAAGTGTTCTCATTATAATATACAATGTAATGGAGTTTGTACTAATGATGAAGATATAGCCACATACAATGATCGAGTTCAAAAAGCTCTAGATTCTTTAGAAGAACAAAATGACACCTATCTCATAAAAGAAAAAGGACGTACAGAAGATGAAACCGCTTTTGTTATTATAGACAGAGGTGTTTATAAAGGTTTTGGGTATGTCTCGCAAGAGAATCAAGTCACACATCTTGAAGATTTAGAGCCTCATTTAAAACTTAAAAAAAGTACATACCATACAGATATTATCTTACAAAGCTATTTAAAAAGCACTTCTGGGTGTACAAAATTATCAATTCCAACTATTCACTGAAAAATGAACACAAACATCTCACATAAAGATTACTATGCAGGTTTACCTGAAGTTTTAATTCTTACATATCCAGAGCTTACGTTAAAAAAAGATTGCTACTTACGCATTGCACTAGACAATGTCATTGGTACTCGTTGGGATATTCGTATTTCAAAACCTGCCTATAAACACCTCTCTATACAACAACGAGCACTTGTTATCGAATACTTAAACATCTATATAGATGACAAAAACGTGTTATTATCACACTATATGATTTCTTTAGCTTACAGAGATAAAATATAACATACCCCTTTTTATAAAAGAGGTATATATTATAAGATATATGTCATTTGCGGAGTTAATAATGGTAATTTTGTTTTATTAAAATAATCTTTCTACACGTACTCTGCTAATGCATCCAGATAATAAAAATAAAGGACCATATCTTTTTAAATATTTACGTAAAGCAAATAAAGATCTCGCTCCTTTTATAAAAGAAACAGATAGAGGTATCCAGACCATAGATTTTTCTAATCCAGAAGCGGTTTTACAACTTAACAAAGCTATTTTATTATCTGATTATTCACTAGCCTGGTATGAAATTCCTAAAGGATATTTATGTCCCGCAATACCCGGAAGAGCAGATTATATATTATACCTTAAAGATTTTTTAAATAAAGAAAATGTTCGTGGTTTAGATATAGGTACTGGAGCAAACTTTATTTATCCGTTATTAGGTTCCACACTGTTTAAATGGAATATGAAGGGAGTTGATATAGATAAGAATGCTATTGAAAGTGCAACTACTATTTTAGAAAAAAACACGCATCTTAAAGGGTTTTTATCTGCTAGTTTACAACCTACTGCGGCTTCTATTTTTAAAGACGTGATTTTACCAGGTGAACACTATGATTTTACAATGTGTAACCCTCCATTTTATAGTTCTGAAAAAGAAGCCTTTAAAGCTACATTAAAAAAATCTAAAGGCTTAAAACTACAAGAAGTAAAACGTAATTTTGAAGGGCAATCTAATGAGCTTTGGTGCAATGGCGGTGAGGCATTGTTTTTAAAGCGAATGATTAAAGAAAGTGTGCATTTTAAATCTCAAGTGGGATGGTTTACAACCCTTGTGTCAAAAAATGAACATTTACCAAAATTAAAAAAGCAACTAGAAAAAAATAAGGCACACTATAAAACCATAGATATGTCTCAAGGAAATAAAAAGTCTAGATTTCTAGCGTGGCGTTTTGATTAAAATATGCTATTTATGATGAAAATTTCGATCTTTAACTTTTACATCTTCCTGCACTAGATAATCAGAAATACGTCTTTTGGTTCCATATTGAGTATGAGAGAATGATATATGTAAAGAATCTTTACTTGCATAGAAGATTCTAAAATCTTTATACGTTTCTTCTATATTCATAAGCGCTGGTATTTGATCACTAGATATTCTTATGTGAGTATACCCCAAACTATCTTTTAGTATCTCATAAGACCCTTTAAGAGAAGGACCACATTTATTTAAAAGCTCATTATTATCATATACTTCTCCTGTTTGAGAAAATATTTGTCTATACCCTAAAAAACAATCTCCCATATTCATCCTAGTCTTACCATTATATCGCTTTGCAATTTTCCAGACCTTTGTACTATCACCCGCAATAATATCAATGATATTTTCTGGAGGTAAATAAGGTTGTTTTCTCTCTATAGAACAACTGCTGTATGTCCAAACACATATTAGAGTCAAGAAAATTAGATATTGTTTCATATTTTTAAATATATTAAAATTGATTGTGATGAGTATTTTTTACAGTTTTCACATACGGAGATCGTTGCAAGGGCCTGTTTAAATTGGATACATTTTGTGTCTTTTTTTTATGGAATTAGGCTGTAGTGTATTTTGACTATTATTTGTATATTAGAGTATGAATTTAGACAAATTAAAAGAGGAATTACTTTCCCTTTCAGAAGAAAATCGTGAGGAACTTCTATCAGTGCTTAGTAAGAAATCAGAAAATTCTCTTTCATCTCAGAGGGTTTCTAGAAGAGAACTACTCAATAATAAGCAAGGATTTTGTCCTCATTGCTTGCACGAGAAATATGTTCGTTTTGGAATAGACGCAGGAGCCCAACGTTATAAGTGCAAATCTTGTATGCGTAGCTTCACTGAATATACTGGCACTTGGATGGCA